>JBAXED010000034.1:0-36903 GCA_037140615.1 Prolixibacteraceae bacterium | reverse complement strand
CTATGGATTATGCCTGTTTAAGGTAGGCTCTTTTTATGGTCACAACGGTGTTGTCTTTGGTTATACCTCATCTATGTACCATAGCCTGGAAAACCAATGCACGGTGATTATCTATTACAACCTTTGTCAGATACCAGATCATTCTCCCGATAGTCTGTTTTTAAAATTTATGAAAATCCTCTACACCAAATATGTTTTCTAATCCATAAAACTTCAACAAAACACAATGACTTACACAAGAATAACAGCGATTGCCGCATTGATTGGCAATTTCCTCACATTATCGACCGGCGTTTTTTGCTTCTATTTCTCCAATTCTGCAGCATTGCTCTATTCTGTTTTCATCAGCTTATCAGGCATTATTTGTAGTTTATTGACGATCCTTGTGATCAGGCAAAAAGCGAAAGGAAGCAATTCCAAATTTTCATATGGAACAAATAGACTCGAGAATTTCAATGCACTTTCCATGGCGTTTGTCATGTTTATTTGCGTAATAATTGCCGTAGCATCTGCCATTAGCAGTATAATCAAAGATGAACATTTACTCGAAAATTTCATTTCGATCCCTATAACACTGATGGTTGGAGGTGTGACGCAAACAGCCATCTATTGGATTTCCAAAAAGGGATTGAAATCTGAGAATAGTCCGATCCTGACAATTCTTTCCAATGATGCAAAGGTGGGCACCTATCGTAACCTTGGCTCATTTGTTCTTGTCATAATTTTATGGTTTTTCAGCATTTACAATCAGAATTATCATTTTTGGATAGATAAAGTCCTGACATTTAGTTTTGCCCTCTTTGGAAGCTATTTTTACCTTTTGCAGATATATAAAGATTTCAAGGCACTATCTGATTTTCCTCTCGAGGAAGAGGAACAGCTGTTTATTCTCAAAATTCTATCTACCCACTTTTCGAAATATGAGAATATCCGAACCATTTTCACTGCCACCAAGGGCAACGATTTTATAGTTGAAGTAGAACTCTTTTTTGCCATGGATACCCAGATGAAAGATGTCATTAAATTGCAAGACGATATGGCATGCGATTTCAGAAAAAAATATAAAAACGGACAATTTAAAATAAACATTCTGCAGGAAGGTTCTGTTTAGATTGTGTAATCCACCCAAAACATGAAAAATTTAATTCAAAAAATGAGAATCCTGATCATCCCCTTTCTTCTTATTTTCTCGATTTCTTGTAATCAAACTAAACCAGATACAGCCAAGCTCTTAGCCGGTGGCAAGTGGATAGACCTTACCTGGGATTTTGAGGAGAGTACCGTTTACTGGCCTACCAATGTGGCGTTCAAACATGATACTGTTTTTTATGGGATCAATGACAAAGGTTATTTCTATGCTTCTTTCAAATATTCGGCTGAAGAGCACGGTGGTACTCACTTTGATGCTCCGCTTCATTTTTCACAGGGAGGTCGGTCAATAGAGAAAATTACCCCGGATGAACTGACAGGACCAGCTATTGTGGTTGATGTATCAGAACAATCGGCCCAAAACAGGGACTATCTGGTATGTTCCGAAGACTTTCTTTCCTGGGAGAAAAAGTACGGTCGTATTCCTGAGCACGCTATCGTTCTTTTGCATTCTGGTTTTGGTAAGTACTGGAGTGATCACGAAAAATACACAGGTACGCTCAAAAATGGGACTGAGGGTGTTGCCGGACTTCATTTCCCCGGACTGGATCCCAAAGCAGCGAACTGGTTGGCTAAAGAAAGAAAGATCAAAGCAGTTGGGATAGACACTCCAAGTATCGATTTCGGCCAATCAAAAGACTTTCAAACACACCGAAGCCTTTGTGGAAACGATATTACTGCCTACGAAAACATCGCCAATCTCGAAAAAATTCCTGCGACAGGATCCTATCTGGTAGCTGCTCCCATGAAAATCAAGGGAGGGAGTGGCTCTCCATTAAGGTTACTCGTGTGGGTCCCGGATCTTTGATATTGGCCAGGGCCACGCATATATTTGATTAAATATTTTTAATTTGGAAAGTATGGATCTGAATTTTATTCAAGAAAAAAACACATTGATTTGTCGGTTTTCCGGACGACTAACAACGGAAATCAGTTCAACTTTGGCAGAAGAGCTAGCCTCCAGAATCGAGGAGGTAAGAAATGAGGATGCCTCAAAAGAACCATTTCGAATCATTTTCGATTTGGATGATGTGATTTACCTATCCTCCTCCTTCTTAAGAGTTTGCATGATTGCTGCAAAAAAGGTCGAAAAAAATCTCTTTTCGATTGTAAATACAAACCAGTTTGTAAAAGATCTTCTCCTTACCGCAGGGATGGAAAATATTGCCATTATTGAGTTGAAGAAGCAGGCAGAGCAGGTTTTTGAACCTTCAAAAGATTTTGTAGATGGTGCCCATATTAATTCTTTTGAAGCATACAAAGCTCTTTACAAATCATCCATTGACAACAACGAAGAATTCTGGAGTGAACAAGCCAAAAGCCATATTGAATGGTTCAAGCCATTTACCAAAACACTTGAATGGAATCTTCCATATGCCAAATGGTTTACCGGGGGCAAGCTGAACGCATGTTACAATTGTGTGGACAAACATTTAAAAACAGATTTTGCCAACAAGGCTGCTTTGATCTGGGAGGGAGAACCTGCCTCACCCGGCAAATGCGGAGAGGAGCGTACACTTACCTATAAACAACTGTTTTATGAGGTTTCCAGATTTGCAAATGTCTTGAAGCGCAACGGTGTAAAGAAGGGAGATCGAGTGATTATTTATATGCCAATGACCCCCGAAGCGGTCATTGCAATGCTTGCCTCAAGTCGTATTGGCGCCATTCACTCTGTCATTTTTGGTGGCTTTAGTGCTCAGTCAATCGCAGAAAGAATCTATGATTGTCAGGCTAAGATTGTCATTACCTCTGATGGCGGTTACCGGAGAGGTACACTTGTTCCTTTGAAGAAAAATGTAGATGACGCACTCAAATTTAGAAACGAGCAGGGTGAGCTAATTGCCTCAATAGTCGAGAAGGTCATCATTCACCAAAGAGCATTCAACGATATTTCAATTATAGAAAACCGCGATCTCTGGTGGCATCAGGAGCTGGAACATGTTGACAACGAATGTTTGCCGGAGTCGCTCGACAGCGAAGATGGTTTGTTTATTCTATACACCAGCGGTTCAACAGGCAAACCAAAAGGAATCTATCACACCATCGCAGGATTTTTACTGGAAACGAAACTGTCCTTCAAGTATATCTTCGACATAAAGAATACCGACATTTTCTGGTGTACTGCCGACATTGGGTGGATTACAGGTCACAGCTATGTTGTGTATGGACCGTTGGCCAATGGAGCAACGGTGATGCTGTATGAAGGAGCTCCCGATTTTCCCGAGCCAGACCGATTTTGGAAGATCATAGAAAAATATGGTGTCACCATTTTTTATACCGCACCGACAGCCATTCGTGCATTTATGAAATGGGGCGAAAAATGGGTAAAGAAGCACAACCTCGACTCATTGCGACTTCTTGGATCAGTTGGTGAACCCATAAATCCTGAGGCATGGCTTTGGTTTTATGAAATGATCGGAAACAAAAAGTGTCCAATTGTGGATACCTGGTGGCAAACTGAAACAGGTGCCATCATGATCTCCCCGTTTCCCGGTGCGACGCCAACAAAACCCGGCGCAGCCTCCTTCCCCTTCTTCGGAATTGCGGCGGAAATAGTCGACGATTTAGGGAAGGCACTTCCCGACAATGAGCTGGGAAATCTAATCATCCGTAAGCCATGGCCATCCATGTTAAGAGGTATTTGGGGCGACAACGAAAGGTACAAAGAAGTCTATTGGTCAGATATCCCTGGTAGCTATTTTACGGGTGATGGCGCACGAAGAGACAAAGACGGATATTTCTGGATTCTCGGTCGACTCGACGATGTGATCAATATCTCCGGTCATCGTATTGGAACTGCTGAGATTGAGAGTGCCCTTGTTGGCCATTCTTCGGTCGCAGAAGCCGCTGCGGTGGGAAGGCCTGACGATTTAAAAGGAAGTGCCCTGGTTGTATTTGTTACACTCAAATCGGGGACTCCGCCTACAAACGATCTTCGTGAAGAACTCAAGAAACAGGTAGTCAGAGAAATCGGAGCAGTAGCAAAACCTGATGAAATAAGGTTTACAGAGGTACTTCCCAAAACCAGATCGGGTAAGATCATGCGCAGACTCTTGAAGCAGTTGGCGGCTGGTACTGAAGTAAAAGGAGACATGACGACCCTGGAAGATTTTGGCATAATAGAACGATTAAGTTCCAATGATCAATGATTTAAAAATTAGCATTTTTGTATTAAAATATTTACGAATGATATTTACGAATAAATTATCCGCAAGAAAGTCTTCGCACAAATTTAATCCGCCAACAGGCAGATGGATATTCATTGGTTTGCTGTTGTTTATGGCAATCTTGAATTACAGTTGTAATAAAACCAGCGAAACCACATACAGTTATCAATTTAAATTTCTTACCGAAGAGTTTAAGCCCCTTAATTATACCGAGAATGGCACACTTACCGGGCTGGCTCCCGAATTTTTGCGGAAAATTTGCACCCAGCTTAATGTCCCTTTCGATTCTAAGGTACTTCCGTGGAAAGATGGTTATGCACAATTGCAGAATGATCCTAATACAGTCCTCTATTCCACAGTTCTGAATTCAGAAAGAAGAGATTTATTCAAATGGGCCGGGCCATACGCTTCAATTGATTGGCTTTTCTATTCATCTTCGCTCAAGCAGGTTGCCTTAACTTCACTTGATGATGCAAAGAAAGTTGCTCGTATTGGAGCCTTGAAAGATTATTCGATCGAGCAATATCTGGTAAGTAAAGGATTCACAAATCTTGTCTATTGTTCTGACAACAAGGATGCATTTAACAAATTGCTCAAAGGCGAAATAGATCTTTTCCCGTCAGATAAAATCACAGCAGAAGCCGCACTTAACTCTCTGGGGAAATCGATTTATGACGTAATGGGTGAACTGACTATCCGCAGTGATTTGCTTTATTTTGCCTTTAACAAGAGTGTTCCTGATGATGTGATTGCTGATTTCCAGAAAGCGATAGACGACATGAAGACAAATGGGGTTTTAAAATCTTTGTATCAGAAGTATATGCAATCAACTGATGCCCCTGACATCATGCAAGTTTATACTGAGCAATATCCACCTATTACTTTCCGCAACAGCTTTGGTGAAATTACCGGTTTCGGAACCGATATCGTAAGGGAGATCATGAAAAGGAACAATGCCTATTACGACATCAAACTTTCCTTGTGGAGCAATGGATACGAACTTGCCCTGAACAATCCCAATTTTTGCCTTTTCACGATGGACCGCACCGATCTGCGGAAAGATTTGTTTAAATGGGTGGGGCCAATTGGCACAAACATAACCTGTTTTTACACGTTAGCCGGATCAGGAATCACAATAACTTCCCAACAGGATGCAAAGAAACTGAAATCAATTGGCACTGTAAGCTCTTGGTTTTCTGATCAATACTTAAGAGATCAAGGATTTTCAAATCTCGTTTCAGACAGTAATCCTGCAGTGATGACAGAAAAGCTTATTTCGGGTAAAATTGATGCTTTCGTATGCACGAGTGTCACCTTTCCTGATATCCTAAAAAGTCTGGGATATCAATATAGCAAGGTTAGCCCATCATTTGCGCTGATGTCGTCGGATTTTTACATCGCTTTTTCAAAAAATACGCCGGATTCCAGGATCAAACAATGGCAGGATGCATTGGATGCCACTAAAAAAGATGGAACCTACCAGGCTATTTCAGGAAAATGGCTGAAGTAAAGTAGCAGAATCTTTATCCAGATAGAGCCAGGCAGCTTCGTGCTGCCTCAGGATGGAAGCCGGAATTTCAGGCGATACTGTACCTTCCATGGTATTTTTAACAGCATCCGCCTTGCGGGAATCGGGCACACTGCAAATAATGGCCTTTGATTTCATGATCTGCCTGATGGACATGCTGATCGCTTCCCTCGGAACATCTTCAAGGGTTGGAAACCACCCCTCCCCCATTTGCTGCTTGCGGCATGCTTCATCGAGTGTTACCACCAGATAAGCTTGTTCCGTTTCAAAATCTGCGGGTGGATCGTTGAACGCCAGATGACCATTTTCGCCAATTCCCACAAAAGCCACATCGATCGGGTGTCTGGTAATCAACTTCCCCAGTCGGATACACTCTTCGTATGGATTTGTGTCACCATTGACATAGTTGAAATCTTTTGGCAGGACAATATCTGCAAACCGTTCCTTGAGGTATTTACGAAATGAAGCAGGGTGCGTACTTGGTATTCCAATGTATTCATCCAAATGAAAAGCAGTGACGACTTTCCAGTCAATGTCCTCCTGAACCAATTCACCCAGCATTTCAAACTGTGAAGCCCCCGTGGCGACAATAATGTTTGCAAACCCGCGTTCGCGGATGGCTTTGCGAATAAACTCTGCTCCCCTTGCGGCGGCTTTCCTGCCAAGCTCTTGCTTGGATTCTGAGATGATAATTTTCATTCCCAATTTTATCTATATTTCGTTGGCAGACTAATAAAATGCAGTCCGACGGATCCATTTACTATGGATTTCTGGAATATACCTCCATTCCATCCAAAATTGTCTTTTGAATCAATATTCTTTCATCCTCAAGCGTGAACAAAATTAAATTGGCTCGTTTACCTCGATTGATCTCCCCGATATCAGAGATACCAATTAAACTTGCAGGATTCGTTGTGCTCATTTGGATGGCTTTTTCTAGTCCACAGTTGGTGAATTTCATCATATTTGACACACAAGTGCTCAGCGGACTTGCTGCTCCGGCAAGAACATTTTCGGCCGGATATTTCACAACTTCCGACAAAACGACAACTCTTTCCATGCGGATGTATTCACCCGGAGGAAGTCCGGCCAAATCCAGGGCATCCGATACAAGGATCGTTTTATTGACCCCTTTCATTTTGTAGAAACACTGAAGCTGATCCTGGTTTAGATGAAATCCATCTGCGATGATGGATATTGACAGGCGGTTGTCGGCAAGTTGTGGCCAGAGTGGATTTTCGTGGCGGTTGATCAGGTTGGCACATCCATTGCCAAGATGGGTTGATAATGAAGCTCCGGCGTCAACAGCCTGATGAATGATATCGGATGAACCGTTGTGATGCCCCAGGGCGACTACCACCCCAGACTCGACACATTTTTTTATAAAGGGAATGGCTCCATCCACCTCAGGAGCGACAGTTATTAGCTTTATCCGATTTTTTGCAGCCTCTTGTAATTCGACAAACTCGTTCCAGTTGGGCAGTCTTACATATTTTTCCAGATGCGCACCCCGGTAACCTTGCACAGGAGAGATATAAGGGCCTTCCAGATGAAATCCGGGTACTGACATGCGCAATTCTTCATCATCCAGAATCCTGGTAAGAAGTGAAAAGCTCCTTTTCAGATTTTCGAAATCATTCGTAATGATGGTAGGAAGAAATGTCGTTACACCGTTTTGCCACAAAGCCTTTGTTGCCTTTCGCAGATCCTGAATATTTAAATTTTGATCAGAAAAATCGACTCCCAAGAAACCATTGATCTGAATATCAATTAATCCGGGTGCGATAAAATTTCCTCCGGCATTTATTTCAATGGCTCCGGGGAGTTCAATGTTCCCTTGTGTAACAGAATCCACCTTGCCTGACCTTACAACAACCGTCGCATTTTTGAGGATGCCTGTAGGCGTTATCACTTGCCCGTTTCTGATTATTAAAAGTCTGCTGTCAGAACCCTTCATATTTATTGGATTAGTTTCCACCGTCAATTATTTGTTTCCCTTTTATTGTCCAGAATTTAACGCGATAACCATAATAGGCATAAAAAATCAGGTAAATATAACATGGGATAAGGACCAGGTAAGCAATGTGTGGACTGTAATGATCGGCAAAGGATCCGTAGATCAAAGGAACAATGGCACTTCCGCATAAACCCATGATAAGTACTGATCCACCCATCTTGGTAAACCGGCCAAGTCCGTTGAGCGCGAGTGGCCAAATTGCCGACCACATCAATGAATTCGAAAGCCCCAACAGAACAAGAAACCAAATAGACAGATTGGCTGTGTGACCAAGGAAAGTCACCTTGCCATTCACTGCAAAAAACAAAAGCGTCAACACCAGAGCAGAGGTAGTACACAAACGCAAAACATTGAGATGGTTAATAAACCTGGGAATTAGCACAATCCCCAGTAAAAAACCAGACATCGTTATCCCCAAAATATAAGAGGGAAATACTTTCGCTTCGAGCAGGGGAAGGCCCAATGATTGGGCATATCCGATAACCGTATTTATGCCTGTAACCTGCGATCCAACATGAAGAAATATTCCAAATGCCCCTAGAATTAGATGCGGAAATTGTAATATGCTTGATTTACCGGAGTTCGCATCGGTTAACGCGGGATTCTCTTTGTTGCTGTCCAGCTCAGGCAATATCGAGAATCTGATCATCACGCCAAGTGCGAAAAGGATAGCCGCCATTGAAGCATAAGGAACTATCACCCGCTGAATCAATTCATCCAGTGCCCGATTTTTTGCAGCTTCGGTCATAAGAGGCAACTGTTTAAACAGTTCTGTGTCGGTTGGACGGAGGATGGCAGCCGCCAACAGAAGTGGTGCAATGATGCCTGCCGTTTTATTGCAGACCCCCATGATGCTCATGCGCTGGGCTGCCCTCTCCTTCGAGCCAATCATGGTAATGTAAGTATTTGCGGCCGGTTGCAGGATGGCCAGGCCGGTCCCGATGGAGAAGAGTCCGAAGAGAAATATCCCGTAGGTTCTTGTCAGGGCAGCAGGAATAAAGATAAGCGCACCCAGCGCCATGATCCAGAAACCAATCATGATTCCCTTCTTAAAACCCACTCTTTCCAAAAGATGTGCGGCAGGAATTGCCATCACAAAATAGGCGATGTAAAAGGCAAAAGCCACGAACATGGATTGCACATTGTTGAGTTCGCAGGCAATTTTAAAATAGGGTATTAAAATTGCATTGATCCATGTCGTTAAACCGAAGATAAAGAACAACAAGCCAATGATTGCAATGGAGAATATGGTCGACCAATTAACCGGATTCGGACTGTTGCTGTTTAAAGAATTTTTCATGGATAATACTGCCATAGTTTTGATTGACATTAACTTATTCCAGGGATATGATTCCCAAAGTTAACAAATAGAAAATACAATCAATTTTAATCAGTTCCAGAGAGATAAAAATCCCATCAGGGTAGTAAAGTAGCTTGATACTGCAAACTTTACTATTAAAAAAATCATTAATTTTAAATCGTGTAAAAAATCAAACACCACCAACTTATGAGAAAATTTATCTGCCTTTTTTTGATTTCTATCTTGTTTTTGCCCGTCATGCTTTTCTCGCAATCCGGCGGAAAAGTTTTTGACAACCTTTCGATGCCGAGCAAAATCCTGAAAATGGACCGAAAATATGCCATTTACCTGCCGCCCGACTATGAAACTTCGCAGCGGAGCTATCCGGTACTATACTTATTGCACGGTTCGGGCGATGACCAGAGTGGATGGATTCAGTTTGGAGAGGTAAAAAATATTGCCGACAAAGCCATTCTGGAAGGTAAATGCACCGCTATGATCATCGTTATGCCAGATGGCAATACCGGTCAGAGAGGCTATTTTAACAGTCCGAAGGGTGACTGGAACTACGAAGATTTTTTCTTTCAGGAAATGATGCCATACATGGAAAAGACATACCGCACAAGGCCTGACAAGAGGTACCGCGCCATTTCCGGACTTTCCATGGGTGGAGGAGGCACTTTTATGTATGCCTTGCACCATCCCGAACTTTTCTCGGCAGCTTGTCCGTTGAGTGCTTCGGTTGGACCAATATCGATGGAGGAGGCTTCCTCCCGTTGGGAAAAGCAGTATCCCGGTATATCAAAAGAGGATCTCACCGCCTATTTTACACGGCACAGTGCGTTGGAGTTGATGAAAGCGATGCCTGACGATCAGAAAAAAGCTGTCAGGTGGTACATTGATTGTGGAGATGATGATTTTTTGTATGAAGGAAATTGCCTGGTTCACATCGCCATGCGTAAGAAGGAGATTGCACACGAATTCAGGACCCGCGATGGCGGACATACCTGGACCTACTGGCGTGAAGCTCTGCCTACGGTGCTGGAATTTGTTTCTCAAGGTTTTCACCAGTATTAATAAGTTGAGAGTTGAGAACTGAGAACTGAGAACTGAGAGTTGAGAACTGAGAGTTGAGAACGTCTAGAATCAATGCATTAACACATTAGCAATAAACTAAAAATAATTACCATGAATACCTCTCGTAGAAGATTTCTTCAAAACAGTGCAGTCCTACTGGCTGGAACAACACTTTTGTCAAGAGCTGCATTTGCAGCACCGAAATCTGATGAAATTATCGGCATTCAGCTTTATTCGGTCAGGGATGACATGAAGAAAGACCCGCTGGGAACGTTGAAGCAGCTCGCCAAAATGGGTTACAAGCATGTCGAACATGCCAATTATATCGACCGGAAATTCTATGGCTACAGCGCAGTGGAATTTAAGAAGATACTAACCGATCTTGGTTTGAAGATGCCTTGCGGCCATACAGTGATGGGTAAGGATCATTGGGTTGCAGCCAAGAAAGATTTTTCGGATTCCTGGAAATATACCATTGAAGATGCAGCCTACATGGGTCAGAAATATGTGATTAGTCCGTGGATGGACGAAACCATGCGAAAAACCTATGACGACATGCTTGGATACCTTGAAGTCTTCAACAAATGCGGAGAGCTGTGTCAAAAATCGGGCATGAAATTTGGGTATCACAACCACTGGGCCGAATTTGCAGAAAAACTCAACGGTGAAAAACTTTTCGATATCATGATGAAGAATCTGGATGTCAATAAAGTTGTGATGCAGCTCGATATTGGCAATATGTACATTGCCGGAGCCAAAGCCCTTGACGTTATTGGTCAGTATCCTGGTAAGTTTGAGTTGATCCATGTAAAAGACGAAATTGGTGTCAACACAAAAGAGAAATTTGAAAGTGCCATCCTTGGCAAAGGAATTCTCCCGGTTAAAGAGGTGTTGGATATCTGCCGCAAAACTGGCGGAACCAAAGTTTTTATCATCGAGCAGGAATCTTACCAGGGAAAAGAACCTTTGGCATGCATGAAGGAGGATTTGGAGATTATGAAAGGATGGGGATACTAGGAAGAGTTATGAGTTATGAGTTATGAGTTATGAGTTATGAGTACTTGGAATTTGGAGTACTTGGAGTTTGGAGTGATGGAAAGATTTGTGGCAGTAGAGGTAGATTGAAGGAAAAACTGATTTAGTAGATTGAAAGAAGGGTAAACATTAATTCTGTTTGCGGTATTGCTGGGGGGCAACGCCCACCTCTTTCTTGAAATATTTACTGAAATACAGTGGATCTGAAAATCCGAGGTTGTATGCTATTTCGGAAATGTTCAACTCAGAATCCTTCAACAAACGCATGGCTTCCCTGATTTTAATTTCACGTATCAGGTTGTTCACAGACCAGCCCGTCACGGCCTTGAGTTTTCGGTAAAGCTGCATTTTATTGGTTTTAAAATGATGCTCGATCTTTTCATTGGATAATTCTTCATCCGATAGGTTTGTCTTGATAAAATCAACAAGCCTGTCAACAAATGGATCATCAAAGCTCAATGATTTGGACTCCTCATCATCTGATAGCTTGTGTTGTTGAACATGAAATTTCTCAATCATCTTCTGCCTGTTGGCCAGTAATGTTTTGATTTTCGCGAGTAATATCTGTTCGTTAAACGGCTTGGGCACATAATCGTCGGCTCCGGTTTCCAATCCTTCAAGTGTGTCCTCTATGGTACTTTTTGCACTTAGGATAATGATAGGAATGTGCATGGTCAAAGGTTCATTTTTAAGAACTTTACAAAGCTCAATCCCATCCATTTCAGGCATCATCACATCAGTAATGACCAAATCAGGGATGTGTTGAAGCGCTTGTTTGTATCCTGCTTTTCCGTTCGATGATTCCAATATTTCATAATTCAGATGCAACGATTGCTTCAGGTAATATCTAATTTCCGGGTTGTCTTCAACGACAAGTATTCGGATTTTGTTTTTGGATTCTTGTGTGAGCTGATTTTCAACATTCTCAGTTATTTCAAAACCCGGACCAGTGGTATGGATATTGACAGAAAAAGGAATTGGTTCTGCAGCGATGGTGATGTTGTTGTTATTTTCCAGGTGCTCTTTCCCAGTTTTAAAAACAATTCTAAAAAGTGTGAATTCCCCAGGAATGCTCTCAACGGCAATGTCCCCTTTGTGTAACTCTACTAGATTTTTCACGATAGACAATCCAATTCCTGAACCAATATTGTCATGTTTCAAGAAACTTTTGGAATCGACCTGGTAGAATCTATCAAACAATTTCTCCAATTTATCTGAGGCAACTCCGATGCCATTGTCGCGTACAATGATCTCACACAAACTACTGTCATTTAATTGATTGATAATAATTTTCACTTTCCCTCCAGAAGGTGTAAACTTCAATGCATTGCTAAGCAGATTGAACATTATTTTTTCATAGCTATCAGGATCCAGCCAGATATCAAGCGATTTAACATTTGACTCAACAGAAAATTCAATGTTTTTCCGTGAGGCACTGTCGTCAAATGCTCTTTTTATTTCGCTTGTTACAGCAATTACGTCATATAGGGCAACGTTCAGATGCACATTGCCAGTCTCAATTTTCCGGAAATCGAGCAGTTGGTTAATGAGATTAAACAACCGCAAGGCATTGCCATACATGATATCAAGGTTTCTCTTTATTTCTTGAGAAGGCTCTACCGATCGCACCAGTTTCTCAAGCGGAGCCAAAATGAGAGACAATGGTGTACGAATTTCGTGCGAGATATTGATGAAAAATTTGATTTTTAGGTTGTTGATTTCAGCATCCTTTTCACGCTGAACACGCTCTAAAAGGGCTTTGTTCTGAAGTCTGGCCCGCGTCAAACTGTACTCCCTGACCATATACAATAATCCCGCAATTAGCAATGAATACAGAAGATAAGCCCACCAGGTTTTCCAGAAGGGGGGCAGTACTATAATGGTTATGGATGTTCCGTTGGCTGACCAAATTCCGTCAGCATTACAAGCCTTGATTGTAAAAGTGTATTCTCCGGGGGGTAAGTTGTTGTATGATTTGTATTTTTGGTTGTAATCCAGGTAAACCCAATCCGGATCAATTCCCTTCATCAAACAGGCAAATTTTACTTTTTCAATCTGTGCAGTAGTCATCGCAGCAAAGCGAAATCCAATGACTTTGTGTTGGTTGCTTAAGGTGATTGATTTCGTATCTGAAATACTTTCGGTTAACAAAATTTCTCCGCTAACTTTCCTTGCAATTGGTACAGACTGATTAAAAACCTGAAAATCAGTTAATATCACTTCAGGAATCTCCGAATCTGACTTTATCTGTTCAGGATAAAACCGGTTAAATCCATTGTATCCGGCAAAAAACAGTTCCCCATCAGCAGTCTTTAAAGTTGAATAGGTGGTAAAATAGGATCCCTGAAGTCCGTTGTGAGAGGTATAATTGGTGATTTTGTAATCGAGGTCAGCAGTTTTGGAAAGATGTGATAATCCATTCATCCCAACGCTCCAAATATCACCCCTGGAATCGGCCAGAATGCCGGTAATTTCGTTTGAAGGCATTCCGTTCTGGGTAGTGAATTGCTTCAAAATTTTAAATTTTGAATCCATGAGAAATAGTCCATCCCAGGTTCCAATCCAAATATTGTTGTCTTTGTCTTGGCACAAGGCATTGATATAATCGGAATCCACACTCTTTGAAAATTCTGATGGCAGGATATTCTTGTAACTCTCACCGGACAGAATGATTAAACCGTTTCCCGTTGTACCACAAAGAATTTGTCCGTTAACCAGCTCAATCATTTTACGCACTTTCGCTTTGCTAACCAACTCATTCTTTAAATCATATGGCTGAAATCCTTCCGCAAGCATATCAATTTTACAATAGCTTATTCCATCTCCGTTTGAACCAATAAACAGGCGGTTGTCTCTGGTGACAAGCAGAGACAATATATTGTCGGAAGTGATGCTCCCCGGATTACCTGATTGTCGGTAATTGGCAAATTTCTTATTCCGCAGGTTGTAACAGGAAAGACCATTTGTAGTTCCGATCCAGATATTTCCGCTTTTATCGGGCTCCAAAGCCCTTATTGTATTATTGATCAGCGATGAATTGTTCCCCGAAATGGAAGTGATGGTTTGAAAAGTCTCTTTGTTCCGATTGTAAACAGAGATTCCCTGACCAAAGGTTCCGATCCAGATATCTCCATCCGGACTCTCACAAAAAGAGGAAACAAAGTTGTACTGAAGACTATTCGGATTGCCCGGGTCCTTCTGATAATGGGCAAACAATTGAGAGGACGGATCGTACTTGTTAATACCATCATTGGTACCGATCCAATAAACACCTCGTTTATCTTTTACAATTGATGTTATGCTGTTGTTGCTCAGACTACCCGGATTATTATAGATCGACTGGTACTGAAAAACTTTGCCTGTTTCCAGATTGAGAATGTACAATCCTCCCCCCTGGGTGCCAACCCATAGTACATTTTGGTCAACGAGAATTGTGCGCAAGGCATTGCTGCCGGAATTGACCGTTTTGTTCCAAACCTTCAATTCACTGAAGATTCCACTTGGTTGATCAAACTGAAAGAATCCGCTGGTAAGAAGCAGATTTATTTCGCCTGTAGTTGCTTGCCAGATATTCCAGATGAAATCTTCGGTTAGAGTCCTTCTCAATCTGGAAGGCACCTGATATTGCCTGACAAAATTTGTTGTTTGATTGTACTGAGTAAGCAGCCCAAATTCGCCTCCGATCCAACAGTTTCCCTCGTTATCAAAAAACAGGGATGAAACCGAATTGATTTGAGGCAGGATTTTTTTACAGAGATTGGCTGATCGGTTAAAAACATATAGACCATTGGTGGGTGTACCAATCCAGATATTTCCTGATTTATCTTCGGTGATCACTCCTTTGTTACCGTATCTGGCGCTTTCCTTCTTGTTGGAGAGCAAAAAATGGTCAAAATTGTCGAGCTTCCTGTTGTAACGGTGCAGAAAATTAACCGTCAGCAACCAAAGGTCATTGTGTGAATCGCAATATTCTGCGAGTATGGTGTTGGTCGAAAGACTGCAGGTGTCATCAACCTGTTTGGTGTATTGCTTGTTTTCAACCCCATCAAAACGATTCAATCCATTGTTGGTTGCGACCCATAAGAATCCCGTTTTATCCTGCACAATTCCGTTGATCCGGTTGCTCGTTAATCCCTGCTCTGCAGTAATTTTCTCAAAGGTCAGCGGAGAGTTTTGAGCGGACAGACCAAACCCTGATGCAACGAATAGCAAAATAATCAGGGGATAGGAAAGTCTCATAAATTAAAGGGCTCCAGTTCGTTCTAAACAAAAATAACCAATATTTACCGTATTACTGAAATCCCCGATACCACGATAATTGAATATATTTAACATATTACTGATTATCAAATAATTAAATTACTACTACTTTTTTTGCCTGTTACAAAATTCCATCTAATAGTAATTTCTATCCATTGGTTAGGCTTTCATGCCGATCTAAATTTGAGTCCAAATATACCAACTAATGACCAACTGGAAATCCGACAAAACAATCGAATACATTTTGTATGCTTTGATTTGCTTTCTGATGCTAGGCCTCTTAGTGGTAACGCTGGCTTGACTAAAGTATCTAAACTTTTAAGATTAACCAATGATTAAAACAATCGACTATGCAAAACCAAATTGCTGAAAAACAAAACAAATTCCGATTCGCATGGCTCTTATGCGTCATGCTAATTATGAGCTTTCTTCATGTTGATGCTCAAAACATTGCAGTTACAGGTAGTGTCACAGATTCAAACGGGGAACCACTCCCGGGTGTGACTACTGCAGTAAAAGGGACCACTACAGGTACCATAACTGATGCAAACGGCAAATTTACATTGGCTAAAGTACCGTCAGGCGGGACTTTGGTTTTCTCGTTTGTGGGAATGCAGACGCAAGAAATCTCGGTAGCCGGCAAAACAACTCTTAAAATTACCATGAAAGATGATGCCATTTCATTGGAAGAGGTAGTTGCAGTTGGATATGGAACGATGAAAAAACGGGATGTAATTGGGTCAGTCTCTTCCGTTTCAGGCAAAAACCTCAAACAGGCCACCTCTTCATCTTTTACGACAGCTTTGCAGGGACGTGCAGCGGGAGTAAATATCCGTGAGACCAGTGGAACGCCCGGATCACCTGTAAGTGTTCAGGTTCGCGGCGTCAATTCAATCAATACAGGAACTGATCCTCTTTGGATCATTGACGGTATGCCGGTTTATTCAGGTACAGGATTGGGTCGTACAACTGGTACAGTTTCGCAAAACCCTATGTCGACCATCAATCCAAACGACATCGAATCTGTAGAAGTATTGAAAGATGCGGCTGCCACGGCATTATATGGATCTCGCGGATCCAGCGGTGTTATTATTGTAACAACCAAAAGCGGAAAGAAAGAAAAAGGCAAGGGAAATGTCACATTTGACATTTCAACAGGTATTTCTGACCTGGTAAAATCTCCTTCATCGATGGGTCTTGCCAATACTACCGAGTGGTTTCAAATCATGGATATAGCCAAAAAGAACGGTGGTCGCGGACAGTTTGAGCCAGGGGATATCCTGAATGCGAATTTCCCTACCAACATCAGTCGGGCAGATGCTATGAATGTGAATACCAACTGGTTTGATTATGTACTGAGGAAAGGTAGCTTCAAAGATGTCAATTTCTCCATCAATCAAGGACTGGAGAAAGGTTCGATTTTTGCATCCTTCAACTACCGCAACGACAAATCAGTGAGTGTGGGCAACGATTTCGACCGTATCACCGGCCGTATAAATGTTGATCTTGAGCCGGTTAAAAACTTTAAAGTAGGTGCCAAGATCAATCTGATGTACACCAACAACTACCGCACAAAAACTGACATCGCCAATCCTGGTGGTTCCACCGGTGCCGTTGGCGGATTCGGTTCTGCCATCATGGGTGAACTTCCCTGGTACCCTGTTTATGATACAACCAATCCATCGGGATACTGGAACCCGGGGGCAGGTAACCTTGCGGCTATTGCCAGACGCGACTTTATGCTGGACAACAAAAAAACCTACAGGGCTTTGGGTTCTTTGTATGGTGAATACAAGTTGCCATGGGTAAAAGGACTTTCCGTAAGAAGTGAATTTTCTACAGATATTATTCAGGACAATTCGACCAACTGGATATCCGGAGTTATTTTGAACTCAGGAAAAACATACGTCTACGAAGGAGCCATTACACGTCAGTCTTATAATTACAATGCCTTCCTGAAATTTGACCGAACCTTCAATGAACTTCACAGCATCAATGCAGTGGCCGGTACAGAATCACAGCTTACCAGTCAGTACACTCGTGAGATGGAAGGACGCGACCCGATTGGGTACAACCAGGAACTGGGCAGCACTTCACCTGGACTCAAGGATATGCTACAAGGCTATTTGGGTGGTGAAAGATATATCAAATCTTTTTTTGGCCGTGCTAACTACCGGTTCAAAGATAAATACATGCTTGGATTAAGCTTGCGCCGCGATGGATCATCTGCCTTCTCTTCCGAAGTAAGATGGGGTAATTTTGCTGCTGTTTCAGCCGGATGGCTAATCTCTGAAGAGAAATTCTTCGAACCACTCAAGAGCGTTGTCAATTCTTTCAAATTTCGTGGAAGCTTTGGACAAACAGGGAATGAATCGATTCCTGCCAACCGCAACTTAAATACCCTAACAAATAGTGCAGGCAACAGATATGGAACCGCAGAGATCATGAGCGCCGGTACCTCCATCACAATTGGCAACAAAGGGATAACCTGGGAGAAGACAAACAGTTACGATGCCGGATTTGATTTTGGGTTGTTCAACAACCGCATTTCAGGATCTGTGGCCTACTATAATCAGAAAGTTTCGGATATGTTGTTACAGGTTTCTACACCTCCTTCTGCAGCAATTGGAAGCGTCTATAGCAACGTTGGCGATATGAAAAACTGGGGATGGGAATTTAGCGTAAATTCTGTCAACCTGTCAAAAGGCGATTTAAAATGGACTTCCGCCGTAAATTTCTCAACCAACAAAAATGAGATCCTGAAACTCACGCCTGAAATGGAGCGTCAAAAAGGAAGTATCCTCTTCGTTGGCGGCAGCCTGGGTCTGTACAAAATGTGTGAATATGCCGGAATTGATCCTGAGCGTGGTGTTCACATGATTTATGAAACAGATCTTGCACTGTACAATTCAACGGGTGAGATCAAGAAAACCGGAAGGCTGATCCCATTTACAGATACAAACTCCGCATCCAATGAGATCATTTTCAAAGACAAATCAAGCATCCCAACCTATTATGGTGGTATTGATAACACCTTCAACTACAAGGGATTTGAATTGAATGTCTTCTTCACCTTTTCAGGTGGAAACTATCTGTACAACTTACGTGAGAAAGAATGGACTGCTCCTTCCAACGGTTACTGGGTCAAGAAAAGTGATCTGCTGACTGATTCCTGGACGACTCCAGGTCAGACAGGAACGAAATATCCGCTGTTGTTCATGGAAACATTTGCTCCCGCAACGACTGCATGGGATTTGAATGCCATTGATCCCAATACCGGACGCAAAGGATGGTGGACTAACCCTGACATCAAAAACCTGGTGGCTCCAGCTGCAAAGGAAAACTATGACAAAAATGGAGCAAGGTATTTGTCAAAATATTTGCAAAAAGGTGACTATCTCAGATTGAAGACACTCACAGTTGCCTACAATGTTCCCAAGAGCATCTCACGTAAGATGGCCATGGAAAATTTGAAGGTTTACGTCTCTGCCACCAATTTATGGACACTGACCGATTTTACAGGATTTGACCCTGAAACAGCTTCAAATCCTAACATTCTGCCTTCTGTGAAATCTTACAACGTAGGAGTCTCCGTTACATTTTAGTTAAACTGCCAAAAATATTTAATCAGTATATTATGAAAATAGATATAAAAAACAATGTAGCACCATTCATCAAAGGCCTCGGACTGGCTATGGTCCTGATGCTTTCTGCGTGCAACAATGAACAGTTTTTTCAACAGGACGCCCCTCCGGTAACTGAATGGAAGAAAGTCGCTGATATGGAGATGGGTATTGCCAATGCCTATCGTCTGACACTGGTGCAGAATGAAAACTCCTGCTGGAACTTTATGCCATTTGTCCATTTTGGGATGAGTGACATCGTCAGGGAAATTAGTGTTAACGGTGGATGGAATTCACATACTCCATACATTAGGGATGTGGCACAAAGGGTAAGTCAGCAGGATAAATATGCTATCTGCTATCAGGTGATCCTCTATTGCAACAACCTCATCGATTTTATTGCAGCTGATCCATTTCCAACTGCGTCTGATATTGACAAGACAAAGAATATCAGCAGAATAAAAGGCGAGGCACTGTTTTTAAGAGCATTGGCCTACTATCATCTGCTCATCTGGTACACACCCGCTTTTGATCCTCAAGGTGCAAACGATTCAAAACTTCTCGCTTTGCGCATCAAAACCCCTATCACTGTAGATCTGGCGTTGGACAATACCCCTGTTGAGACGAAGCTTATTTATGATCAGGTGGTCAAAGATTTTACCGAAGCCAAATCCCTTCTTCCATTGAAATGGGATACGGGGATGAACAATGCTTACAAATTTGGACGTGCGTCGAAACACGCTGCAGGGGCATACCTTGCCCGGACATTGATGCTGATGGGAAAATACACCGAAGCATTGGCCGAATTGGATGGAGTCCTGAATGATTCATCTCAATCCCGTTCTCTGGAGACAGATCCTGAAGCAAACTGGTTGAACAATAGTGCAACCACACCATGGGTCAGCAATGAAGTAATCTGGTACGCTTTCTTTGCCGATATCAACCTGGCCAGCAATTTCAGGCACAATCTTCAGTTTCACTATTTTGACAATGCAATTTTCCCAAATGTGGACGACTGGCGCGACTGGTGGATCTGGTCTTTGAACACCAAAACAGTGAAGCGATGCGGAATGCTGGCTGACGACAATTCTACTCCTGCCGGATGGGTCAACGACAAGCGCTCGAAGCTTTTCCACAGATTTGACGGCTACAACGCTGCCCTACCATCAACTACCAAGTACAATTACCAATATCTGGTTAACGGTGCTTTCAACGGAATCGTCGGACTGAACGACCCGGTTTACATGAGCAAAAAATATTTCAGGGTTCCTCTGGTTGGGCAATCCAAAACGGCTGCTCCTCAAAATTTACCGGTTATCCGCTCTGCAGAACTTTACCTGTGGCGTGCTGCCTTGAAACAAGTGACAAACAAAGGCGGTCAGGCAGCTGATTTGAACCTTGTTCGTCAGCGTGCATGGGACACAGCCAAGAGTGGTGCCTATACTCCTCTGACCGATGCTCAGGCAACATGGGAATTGATTGATCAGGAGTGGATCAAGGAGATGTCTTTCGAGGGTGACCGCGTCGTATGGCTCCAAATGTTCAAAAAGCCCATTGGCGGTGGCGACAGAAATGTTCCGGACATTACTCCTCCGTATGCAAATTTCTATTGGCTGGTGCCACTTAGCGAAACTGACTTCAATCCAAAAAAATAGTTTCTAGATGTTGGTAATTGAGAGGTTATCCAGATATTGGGTAACCTTTCTTTTTACCACATTTGTAAATGGAAGTTTTCATTGCAATAGGCACCTGGGCCTGAATACGACCCTGTGTGACCTCTGTGCCTATTGCATTGAATTTCAAAATATAACCTCATGGACCAAGCCTTGTCGCCATATAAAATCAACAGACGAAAATTTATCTTAGCCTCAGGTCTGGTGCTTGGCGGAAGCTGTCTGTGCCGCGGCAATCTTTTGGCGTGGGCTGACAGAAATGAATCAAACGCAAATTCCATTTCAAATCCTACTGCTTTTGATTTTAAGAATGAGCTGATTAGATCAAAGCTAGCATTCCCTGGCGTGCCTGGAATATTTTTGGTGAGAAATGCAATTGCAGAAGTTCCATATCAAGTCGAAGTAACTGAGGGTGGAAAACAAATTTGGATTTGTTCAGATTTTCCAGCCGGATCGAAGCAAACTTTTCAAATCGTTGCGGGGAATCCGACGATCTTTCCGTCAAAAGTATCGCTTCAAAAAGGGACTGATTTCTATACATTGGATAATGGGAAAGTTGCCATCAAAATTCCAACCCATTCAACCGGAAACAATCCCGGGCCCATTCATTCCATCCGACTTGCAAATGGCCAATATGCAGGGCGCAGTTTCTGGAGAACAAATAAAAAACTCAAAAAATACACCCTTGAGGTTGTCGGAGATGGAACTCTTTTTGCCAAACTCCGGCTGCGTTACGAATTTGAAGTTGCGAAAGGATCCGACAAAAAAGTTCAGCCATTCGCCGAATTTGAGATCATGCTGGCACCTGAATGGGAGCATATTTCGATATTGGAACGTCATGAAATGGATCAGGATGATTCATGGGAATTTGCCATGAGCGATGGCTGGTCGCCAAACGGTGGCATCTCCAGACAATTCAACAACGGTCCGGGCGGAGACGGAATCATCGTGGTACCACCCATGGATAGGCCTCTTCTTCCAATCAAAAATGTCTGTTTCTCCGATGATTTGTACATCAACCTGATTCCACGATGGAACCAGCATTTCAAAGACGGATGGGCTTTTGCTGCCAATGACGGAAAACAGAACCTGTGCGCTGTTGCGGTAAAAGCCAGTCAATGGAAATGGCCGCACGACAACCGTTTGCAGTGTGTGGTTAAACCGGATGGGAAGTATGCAGGTGTTCGGTGCTCAACCTGGAGAGGACAGCGACTCTGGTGGCTGGCTCCTTCCCTCTCACCATCGGAGCCAAAATACATTGCAAAAAACGTCTGGGAAAACCTCGACAAGATCAACAACGATTTTATTTTGGAATGGCCCGGAAAAACCGTCGGTTGGTGGAGTACCAACCCCTACGATTCGGAACAGACCAACCCAACCCATACGATAAGGCAAATAGGGAAAGCGGCACTGAAAAATGCCGGACAGCCTGCCAATGAGACAACACTGATTCGATTTCAAACCCTCATTCACCGGGATTGTTTCGGAAGCTACTGGGATCAGTTTTCGCCCGAAAATCCAAATTTCTTCACCGACTACAACCTGATTCCGATAGCTCTGGCAACCAACCTCAAAGATCATCCCCAATTTGAAACTTTCCGCAAACTGGCAGAAAACAAATTCAGGGAGGATCTTTATCACTCTATTACTTTACCCGGAGGTGCCGGTCAGGAATGCCCTGGTTACAGCCATTACGGGATGTCGCTGTGGCGGGAAATTGTAGCCATGGGCCAGCAACATCTGGGATTTGACATGAATTTCATCACTCCCCGACTGGAGGCTTCTGAACGATTTTACCAAAGGATCAGTTATCCGGATGGTGAAATCCGACGTTGCTCACCTGTTGGCGATTCACATCCCGACCGGGCCGGAAGCACCGGAATGCCGAAAGTTGATGTAGATGTTAAAGTCGTTAAAACGTGGAAAACTGAAGAAATGCCTGGATTTGGTGTATTATTTTCTAATCTCCCAGGCACAGAAAGGGAAACTTACCTTAGTTTCAAGAGTGGTCCCAATCGCTGCCATTACCATGGTGACCAGCTGGCTTTTCATTATTGCGCCAATGGCCGTCCTCTGGTAGTCGACCACCACTGCAGCTATCATCCGCGTGCCGGACAGGAGCACATGCACAATCGTCTGGCCTTTTATACCGATGAAATGCCCTTCGCCAACATGGATGGATATGAACGGGTGCTCGCAGTCAAAACTTCTGAACATGTTGATATAGCTGTTGGTCAGGTAGAGAGCAACCGGCTTAGGGCTGTGGAGTCCTTGCCGCCAGAAGCCTGGGATGCTAGCTTTCCTCAACTGAAATTCAAAAAGCCGCTGGTCTATCGCCGGACAGTTGTCCTGATGAAAAACGGAACTCAGGATTATTTCGTTTTCCGAGACCAATTTTGGGCTGATCGTCCCCTGAAAGCTGCCTTCTGCCTTCATACCTATGGAACAAAGCCTATCCGGGAAGGTCATACTATCAGCTTTGGAAACCTTTCACTATACTGCTCGCATCTTGATTTCACCATGAGAAATTTTGACTGGTCGCACGAGAATGGCGGCCACGAAGAGACGAAAGGTGCAAGACTGGAGTTCTCAGGTCAAACGGGAGACATGATCTCTGTGATGTATCCGGGGATTCATCCTCCGGAGATAAAAAATATCCCGGGTGGGGTTCAGGTGGGTGACGACCTGCTGGTCTTTAGCGGCAGCCAACCTGAATTTGAAGGCTCCGCTGAGCTTGTCCGGGTAACCAGATCCCGGGAGACATTTTTATCCCTCAACGGGAAAGAGCTTGATCCGGACCGATCCCAGGGAGAAATCGGATTGTTTGTGCCTGATGCTGGTTATCCATTCGGAGATATCCCCGAATGGTTGGCAAAACAGAGGACTGGTAAACCTGAATGGGCTAATGAAATATAAAGAATCAGGAAAACAGAGAAATAAAATGGAATGTAAGCACAAGATTATCAACAAAGAACGGTGGCGTTAAACGATGAATAAATTTTATGCGATAGCAATTATTTTAACCAGCCTTCTGGCCATCCCCGGATGGTCACAGCAACCTTATGACCTGAACAAGTGGTTAAAAAATGCTCATTGCCAGGCATCCGTTCAATTCACCAATTACGATTACAATTTTTACAACAAACCACTGGAAGTGTTATCACTGCCTGTCAGCCAACCGAAATTAATTCAGGAAGTCAATTTTTTGCATGGAAAATGGCAATATCAATACCATTCAAATGTCCCGGCAGATCGCTCCGATGCACTTGAAGTTGAGTTCAACTTCAAACTGATCGGGGGATCTTCGCCTCAAACCAGTATCTCGCTCGATTTTACTTTCAACGACTGGTCGAAATCCAACTACGTACTGATGCCCGGTGCCACTTACAGCGGGAACCGGTTCGAATCGCGTCGTATCAGGTATTCACCCAAACTTTTGGATTCTCGGGATATCGGGCCAGAAATGCCCATGATCATTTCGGATGTTCCGCGGCTTAATATCAACGACGGACCTTCCAGAATTCAGGAACGTTCGGGAACGATGAGCGTTCCTTCCATCGGTTTTCTATCTGACAGCTCCCATAACGGTTTCTGGCTGATCACTCATCAGGGTACTAAATTTGGAGACACAGGTATTGGCATCGAAGAGGCCCGCGACCGCAAAAGTGCTGTCATCAGACTGACAGTGCCCGTTGTGCGCGAAAACTATCAATATTATATTGCCGACAATCAGGCCGCCTCTAAGGATAAAGCACCGGATTTCAAGGCGGGCGACGAATTTACCATTCGCTTCAGGCTCTATCATTTCCCTTCAGCCGATGTTCAGGGATTGTACGACAGGTTCGCCGAAATCAGGAAGGATTTTGCCGGAAAAACTGAACTTAAACCAATGATCCCATTTTCATCCTGTTTCTCTGTTCAGGAAACAAAATTCAACGAACAAAATTGGGAAAATGAGCATGGCTATTATTCGGTTGGCATGAGGGAAAATTTCCTTCAGGACTGGCAAATTGGCTGGACAGGCGGGATGATCTCTACCTATCCCCTTCTTTTTGCCGGGAACCAAACCAGCAAAGCGAATGTCATCCACAACTTTGACTGGCTGTTCCCGAACGGGATCTGTCCGGCAGGATTTTTCTGGGATTCCGGAGAAAAAGGGACCAAATGGTATGGCGGAGATATTCGCAAACCCAATACAAAAAACTGGCATCTCATCCGCAAAAGCGGTGATGGATTGTATTACATCCTCAAGCAGTTCCAATTAATGAAATTGCAAAATATTCAGCCAAAACCTGAATGGGAGAAAGGAACGAAATCCGTGGCAGAGGCATTCGTCAAACTTTGGGACAAATGGGGGCAATTCGGGCAATTTGTGGACAGCCAATCCGGAGATATCGTTGTTGGCGGATCAACCGGCGGAGCAATTGTTCCCGCCGCATTGATGCTGGCAGCGAAATATTTCAATAATCCAGAATACCAAAGGGTGGCACTGGCGTCAGCAGACTCCTATTACCTCAACTATGTCAAAAAAGGCATCACCAGCGGCGGACCGGGAGATGCCCTGCAAAATCCCGACAGCGAATCGTCTTATGCTATGCTGGAATCCTTTGCTTTGCTGTATGAATCAACCCTCGACACAAAATGGCTAAAAAGATCTGAAGAGATGGCCAATCAGTTTGCAACCTGGGTGATGCCATATGATTACAAATTTCCGGCAAATTCTGCTTTGGGCAAACTTGGTGTTCAGACAACAGGAGTGGTCGGAGCAAACACCCAAAACAGGCATGGAGCGCCTGGAATCTGCACCCATTCGGGGATAGCCTTGTGGCGATTGTTCCGGGCTACCGGGAATGTTCGCTATTTGCAATTGCTCAAAGAGATCGCCTTTGTGATGCCCCAATACCTTTCGCATCCTTTGCGCCCGATCGAAAAAATGAAGATCGGCTGGATGTCAGAACGTGTAAGTACCACCGACTGGCTGGAAGGAATTGGAGAGTTAATGTATGGCTCCACCTGGGCCGAGACTTCGCTGATGCTTTCCTACATAGAACTTCCAGGTGTTTATATTCAACCCGACAAGTCGCTTTTATGCGTAATCGATAACATTGAAGCTCAAATTATTCAGGACAAATCAAAAATATTGGTGGTAAAATTGTCGAATCCTACTCCGGCTGAAGCCAAGGTAAGGTTGTATGTCGAATCATCAGAATTGGCGAAGAAACCACTGGGAGAAAATGCCTTGTGGAACGGACGAATCATCAGCTTAAAACCGGGAGAAAGCACCATCCTGAAACTAAAGAAATAATCTATCAGACCCCATATAGTATGAAAAACAGATTGATCACATTGACTTTAATTTTGGCAGCCGTTTTCAATTTATCAGCACAGCAGAATGTTTCTGCCATTGCGGATCCACTGCAAGTTGTAAAACTTATCGGTGATAAACTGATCAGGGATACTCCCTTTCAATACAGGCTGACGACGACTGATGTCAACAAGAAATTCAATGGCTTGCACTTCATAGACTTTGGCAGGACCTTCGGACAGAAACAATCCGCTGTCGCCTACGCCCTTACTCAATTGACGGTTGATCGCGATACCACCCTAACCGTTCAGGTCGCTCATACGGATGGTTGTAAGATCTGGGTTAACGGAAATCTAATCTACCAAAAACATGGAAAGCAAAATTTGGATATTCGTTTTGAAGAAAGAAGTGTCGAAATGTCAGAGAACTTTTCCGTAACATTGAAAAAGGGGAATAACCAATTGCTGATTAAATCTGAAACTTATGGAAATGAGTGGGTTGTCTACCTTCAGCCACCAAGTTTGAAAGGAGCTGTTGTCGGAGACTCTTGCAAAGAACCTATCATTGGCCTTCAAACTGTTTTCAATGTAGATAAAAAAATTGCAGCACTGTCCAATTGGCTGGTTATTGGCCCTTTTGCCAATCCTGAGGGCATAGGATTAGACATTGCGTATGCTCCGGAAAAAGAGGTGATTTTTGGAAAAATGTATGAAGGGACGGATGGAACTGTTACCTGGACCATTCCAAAAATTGAAATTCTGGGGGATGTTATCAATCCATTGCCCTGGGGAACCAATTACTCCTGGAACTATCACAATGGAGGAGTAGCCTGGGCCATGCAACAACTTGCAGAAGTAACCGGTGAAAAAAAATACAACCAGTATGCATCCGACTTCTGTGACTTTCACATCAATGGGGCACCTTTTGTCAAATATCAGGTGGAAACCTTGCGGACTGTTAACTCTGCCAACAGTGGTTTCCTTTTCTCCCCTCTGCTCGATTTCACGCTGGCTCCAGCGCTTCCTTACATTTACCGACTTCGGAAAGAACCGTCTTTCAGCAACCGCGAATCCTATGTAAAATACATTGACCGGATGGTAAAATATGCGAAAGATGAGCAAGTACGGCTTCCCGGATCCAACAACTATACGCGTATCACTCCGGAGAAATATACGACCTGGGTAGATGATATGTTTATGGGAATACCCTTTCTGGTGCAGAATGCTCAGTATGCCAATTCTGAAGCAGAAAAGAAACTTTTTTTGGATGATGCTGCCAGTCAGATCGTTAAATTCAACGAGCAAGTGTGGGACAAAGAAGCCAATCTGTACATGCATGCAAAATATTCCCAAAAAGATGTCAAACTACCACATTGGTCCCGCGCCAATGGTTGGGGTATTTGGGCCATGAGCGAAGTATTGCTTGTCCTTCCGAAGAACCACATACACTACAAATCCATCATGGATCACTATCGAAAACATGTGGATGCGCTGGTGGCTCTGCAAAACAAAAACGGCTTCTGGCTTCAGGTGCTCGATCGGCCCGAATCACGGGAGGAAGTCTCAGGAACTGCCATCTTCACCATGGCCATTGCCCGTGGAATTACCCATGGCTGGCTGAAAGAGAAAAAATACAAACCCTATGTTTTGAAAGGCTGGGAAGCTCTGAAAACACAGGTTGAACCTGAAGGGACAGTTCACAATATCTGTTACGGAACCATGTGCTCGGAAGATGTCAATTACTACTTGAATCGTCCGTTTTACGACAACGATACGCATGGGTTGTTTGCTGTGCTGTTTGCTGGGATTGAGGTCAGCAAATTGTTACATTTGAATAAGAAGTGATAATAAAAAATAACACAGAGAATAAATATCACTTAATCGAAAATTTAAGGTTTATAGAAATTTCTGCAATTGGGTATTTTTCTTAGAGAAACCCCTGAGAAACACAGAGTTTGAAAATCGCAAGCGATTTTTTCTCTGTGAAAGATTTTTAAACAGCTTCAAATCAAAGAATTAAAATTCCGAACAATGGTCCATAATTATCGCTTCAATCCTGCTTTGCACCGACTTCTGATGGCATTGCTTCTTTTTGCTGCGACAGTTAATACATCCCTTGCACAAAAAATAACCGACCCTTCTTCTGATAAAATTCTGTCGAAACGACAGGTCGCATTTGATTCCAGGGCTGTAACGATCAATGGAGAAAGGCAGCTGATCATCAGCGGAGAGATGCATTATGCACGTTCGCCAAGAGAACTTTGGCCTCAGCTGCTTGACCGAAGCGTTGCCTTGGGGATAAATTGTGTGGCCACTTATATATTTTGGAATTTCCATGAACCGCAAAAAGATGTTTATGACTTTTCGGGTCAACGCGACATTGGCTATTTTTTGAAGTTGTGCAAGGAGCGAAATTTAAATGTCATCCTCCGCATGGGTCCCTACTGTTGTGCCGAATGGAATTTTGGAGGATATCCGCCTTATCTGCGGGAAGAACCCGGAATTACGATACGGACTTACAATGCCCCATACATGACCAGGGTGGAGAAATATTTTGAACATCTGGCAGCCGAGATACATCCTTTTCTGGCGTCCAGCGGCGGACCGGTCATTCTTGTTCAGGTGGAAAACGAATATGCCAATGTAGCCAAACGATACGGAGAAGACGGACAGCGTTACCTGAAATGGGTGGTTGAACTGGCCTCCAGAGTTGGCATCGACGTTCAGAAAATTACTTGTGAAGGGGGCGCGGCAGGTGCCATTGAATGTGTGAACGGCCATTCCATCCCTTTCGACCGCAGTACAAGGCATCAACAAAACAAGCCGGACCAGCCATTGATCTGGACTGAACTATGGCCATCATGGTACAACACCTGGGGCTATCAGCAGCATTTGCGTGATGGCCGGAACATCGCCTTTCACATCCTAAACTTTATCGGCAACGGTGGCTCCGGCTGGAACTACTACATGTGGCACGGTGGCACAAATTTCGGACGAACCGCCTTTTACCTTCAAACTACCAGCTACGATTTTGATGCCCCAATGGATGAATACGGGAGAGCTTCTTTAAAAGGACTTTATCTTGCACGTCTGCACAAGACGGTCAACAACAATAGCAAATTATTGCTTAGTGGTACCCGTAAACAGGAGATCCTGGCATCGGGAATTAAAAAAACCACCTGGAGCAATGGAAAAGAATTGATGACATTGCTGGTTAATGAGACAGACCGTATCTGCACAGAAGGCCCTATCACATTGGTATCGCGGAGTGCCGTTCTAAAAGATGCTGAAGGGAAAATCTTGTTTGATTCCCAGGCTGATTTCCAATCAACGCAAGCTGAAGTGAAATTTCCCGAATGGGGAAAGCTGATCACGCCGCAAAACTGGCAAAGCTGGAAAGAACCCATGCCGAAGTCCCGAAAGGATGCTGTGGTGACAAATGAAACACCGATCGAGCAACTCAGCCTAACCCACGACAACAGCGACTATTGCTGGTACAGCAGCAGTTTCAAGACAGTTATCAGCGGACAGCAAAAAATTAACATTACCTATGGTGGCGATTTTTTCTACATCTACGTGGATGGAAAGCTGGTCACACAGTCACAACCGCCCATTCCTGAAAACAGGGGAGTTACCATGCCTGAAGATCCCGCGCATCCATATGTTTTTGCCAACTCACTGGAAGAACTGAAACTGCAGGGATTTAAACATCAATTCATCCTGAAAGATGTGGCCGCAGGAACGCACAGAATTGATATCCTGGCCACTGCCCTCGGCTTGATCAAAGGCGACTGGAATATTTCCGGCTCCATGAATACAGAAAGAAAAGGTATCTGGCAGGATGTGCTGATCAACGACAAAATCCTAACCAATTGGGAGATGCGACCATTTCTGACAGGTGAACAGCTGAATATCTCCGATCAACCCAAAGCCGTAAATTGGTTCAAATCTGATGTCCCTGCACCTTGCACCTGGTACAAAGCCAATTTTTCAGTTAGCCGCGATGTTTTGCAGTCGGATGCGGATTTTCGACTTGATGCGGATGGTTTGGGCAAAGGGATGCTGTTTGTCAATGGCCACATGCTGGGGCGCTATTGGCTGATTGCTGCCAATGGATATGGCGCAGATGAGGGCTGGCACAACAAAGTTCAGGACGGTTTAAGTTTAGTACCCGGCGGTCAGCCCACCCAGCGGTATTACCATGTTCCAAAGGCATGGTTGCAAGAGAACAATCAAATCATCCTCTTTGAAGAACAAGCTTTCTCTCCCATAAATGTGAACCTTCAAGTAAGAAAAATATAACATGAAAATCAAGAACAATCTTTTTGAATTCAGATTTTGCTACTTCCTTCTGCTTATATCATTCTTGTCGGCCAATTTCGTTCAGGCTCAGGACCAATTAAAAATACTCCAATACAATGTTCTGGAGGGTTTTAAAGGAGATAGTCTGATTCAAAACCAATACATTGCCTGGGTAAAAGAGATCAATCCCGATATTGTTGCTTACCAGGAGATGAACGGTTTCACCCAAAAGAAACTGGAAAATTTCGCCTCAAGGTATGGCCATGACTATGCAGTACTTTTAAAAACAGAAGGTTATCCGGTCGCATTGTCCTCCAAATTTCCCATCCTCAATGTCCAGAAGGTAATTGACAACATGCACCATGGTTACATATACGCGCATACCGCCAATCTGCACTTGTTTGTCATCCATTTTTCTCCGCATCAATGGACCAAAAGAAAAGCTGAAGTCCAGCAAATACTGGCACATGCTGCACTTCTTCCTCAAAATGAAAGGATATTGATTACCGGCGATTTTAATTCCTACTCTCCCTCCGATTCAGCAATTTATGACAAAGAGCGGTTGAAATCTTACACATTGTATGAGGGAAAAAACAAGCACATCCGGAATCTGAAGGATGGGAAATTTGACTATTCTGTCATTGCCTCCATCGAAAAAGCGGGTTACAAGGATCTTTTTAAACGTTTCCACAACGATTTTATCCAAAGTTCGGTGGGTTCCAGACAACGCATCGACTTTATGTTTGGGAACAAGGCAATGGTGAAAGGTGTCCTGTCCAGCGAATTCATTATTGACTCCGCCACTCAGAAGCTTTCAGATCATTTTCCAACGCTTGGTGTTTTTAAATTCAAATAAAGATGACAAAATCATTCCTCTTCCTCGCCTTTTTCATCTGCACAGCCGCATGGGCGCAGCAAAAAAACACACTGGTTGTGCCGGTGAGCCTATCTGAACAAGAATTGGCGGTTGTTCAAAAAGAGATTGAAAATACCGGTGTCAAATATGACTCCGTTGTGCATCTGGTGTGGGGTACCCAAGGGAAACACTACCATTCCGATTTTGAAAAGGAGACCAGGGTGCACAGCACGATGGGTTCGCTCAATTATGCAGTCAGTCTGCTGGATTCCCGCAAAGCGGAATACAAAACAAGGGCATTTGATGTGTTGCGCGCTGTCATCGCCCTTCAGGATCAGCATCCCTCATCAAAAACCTGCGGCGTCTGGCCTTACACGCTGGAAGAACCACTTGCCACCAAAAAATCGCCTGCAGACCGCAATTGGGCCGACTTTTGTGCCGTTCCGCTTATCAGCATCCTCAACAATCACGGAGATGTATTGCCTGCAGATCTGAAAGAGAAGACAAAAAATGCTTTATTGCTTGCGGCGAAGGAAATCCGGATGAGGGATGTGCGCCCCGATTATACCAACATCTCCCTGATGGGATTGTATGTCTGTTACATGACGGCCGACAGGTACAACGACGCCAATTTGATGGCATACGCCCGGAAACGACTTAAAGCATTCTACGACTGCACTTTGCTTAACAAGGGATTTTTGGAATACAACAGTCCGGCCTATTTCAAGCTTTCGCTCGATGAAGTGCTCCGGCTTAAAGAGCAGGTGATTCAAAAGGAAGATCATGCCATGCTGGACTCCATCTATGCAACAGGATGGGGCATCATTGCCCGCCATTACCACGCTCCTACGGCGCAGTGGGCGGGGCCGCACGGTCGCTGCTACAGTGTTTTGCTGGGTTCGTCGACCTACAATTGGCTTTATGCTTCTTCTGATGGGAAGATCAATCCGGAAACTCCGGTTGACTTTTCGAAAGACCGGAATCCCCGGCTCAATCATCAAATTCCGCCTTATCTGATGCACTACTTTACAACGCCCAAACTTCCCCGGATGGAAATCGACACTTTTATCCGCGGAGGCCAAAACATTGAACTTAATCCGATGGTCTCTTACCAGGAAGGTGACAAAGGTGTTTGGATCACAACCAAAGAGGTAATCGGGAAATCATATTTCACCAAAGACTTTGTATTGTCATCAGCCAATCAATCCTGCCTATGGAACCAGCGCCGGCCACTGATTGCCTATTGGGGGACCGAAAAGAAGCCGGTTTCGATGCAAATCCGCTTTTTGCACGACTCATATGATTATGCTTCCGCCAATATTTTCTGCGCACAGGATTCGACCAATGTACTGGGCGCCATAAATTTCCCCACCAATGGCGGCGACCGTCATGTAACAATCGATGTGATCAAGGATGGCACCATTAAGGCAACGGATCTCCGGCTAAGGTTCGAATTTGGAGGAGATATTAGCAGTGTTGCATTTGATCTACCGGATACCGACAAGAATGTGGTCAGCGGCAAATCTGGCCAGCTGAATTTCAGGGTGGAACTTCCCTACCGGAAATTTGGCGATTACAAAGGCAACTGGTCAACCGGAGGGGATGATAAAAACAAATGGATCGATTGGGTGATTTACTCTGGAAGCGAGATAACATTCGATTTCAAGAAAATAGAGGAAGCTGCTATCGGATTTCTGGTAACTTTAAAAAATGGAGCGATTTCAACAGAAGGCAAGGTCGCTGTCGGCAAATCCGGAGACCAGATTGCGTTAACCTGGAAAACCCTGAAAGTAAAAGCGCTAAAAAAACCTTATCCTGAAAAAGCCTCACTCGTTTTGAAATAACATCTAATTCAGATATTATGCGCATTAAATTGTTTTTGGTAGCCCTGATATGTCTTCCTCTTTTTGCATGCTCCCATACCCTACAAGTGGAGGAACAAATACAATACGAAAAAGTACAGCTCACACCCGACGAAAAAAAGATCATTGGTGATGTACTGAAAGGGATGCATGACAAGTATGATCTCAAAGTGAAGATGCTCACTTCGACCATCAATGGCTACAATTACCATACCGATGCAACGGCCGGCATTTTTCACCAGGTTCGCTCATCCTTTACTTACGCCGTGCTGCTGCTGGATTTGGGCGATGAGCAATACTTGCAGAGGGCTTTCGATGTGATTGAGAAGACCATTTCGCTGCAGGACCAGGATCCAAGCTCGAAGTCTTGCGGTGTCTGGCCTTATTACCTCGAAGAGCCGCTGTCCACAAAAAAATCACCCATTGACTACAACTGGGCCGATTTTAATGCGGTAAGTCTGTTGGATGTCTGGATGGGGCATCAGGATAGAATTCCGGTTGATCTGAAACCTAAAATCAAAAATGCCCTGATCCTGGCTGCTAATTCCATTAAGAAGCGAAACGTTGACCCAAGCTACACCAACATCGCCATCATGGGAACTTACGTCACCTATGTGGTATCCAATTTGTTCGACCTTTCTGAGCTGAGAACCTATGCGCAAAAACGACTGCAAACCTTCTACGACTACACGCTCGACAAGGGAGGATTCACGGAATATAATAGTCCGACCTACACAATTGTAGCGCTGGATGAATTGTCCAGAATGAAAAAGCATATTGTGGAACCGGGAGCCAAACAACAAATTGAAAAGTTGTATTCCATCGGTTGGGAAACGATTGCAAGGCACTACCACCAGCCTACCGGACAGTGGACCGGACCACACAGCCGCTCTTACAGTACACTGGTTCAACCTACATTTTATTCAATATTGAAAGAAGCCTCGTTCGGAAGAATTAACGTCGGCACAGAAGCAAAACGGAGTGATGTTAAAATCAAACACCAGATTCCGGAGAACCTGATGCATTACTTCCTGGCACCCCAATATCCGCGTACCGAGAAGGATGTGTTTGAAAAAGTAGAACCCCAAACTACCGGAAACTGCTATCTTGCCAATAACTTCGCACTTTCAACGGCCAATCGTTCCAGTATGTGGAACCAGCGCCGTCCCTTCCTTTTGTATTGGGGTACGGTTCAGACCCCAAAATACCTTCAGGTTCGCTTTTTGCACGATGATTATGACTTTAGTTCTGCCACTTTTTACGCTCAGCAGAACGAAAACAAGGTTTTGGCGGGCATCAATTTTATATCGAACGGTGGAGATAAGCACATCAGCATCGACCGGTTGCAAAATGGAAAGTTCAGGGCCAAAGATCTGCGTTTGCGGTTCGAATTCGGAAATATGGTCAAAACGGATGCACTAGCCATCCCTTCCTCTAGCAATGAACCATTCAATTTTACCATTGATCAGCTGCAATTATCCTTTCAGCTCTATTCTGCGGATTTTAATGGACTGAAGTGTTATTGGGAAAAAGGTGGCGACAACAAAAACAGTTGGATTGATTTCGTGTTTTATTCAGGAACAGAAACGGAATTCGATCTGACCAAAATCAGCAGGGCCAGCGCAGGATTCACTTTTTCAATTGATCCGGCAGGTCAACCACCAATCATTAAAAAGGCAGTAGTTTTAGATAAAGATGGGGTCCTGAATATTGAATGGAATGGATTGAAACTTGAGATTCCGGTTAAGCCGCAGACACCGTTGAATGCATTTATCTGATCATATATTCTGAGAGATACTTAGGAATTTAATTCTAGGTTTTACTTCTGATTTTAATCATGGCATTCACTTATTCCAAGTCAATTAAGTAATTTTATAATCCCAAAAAAGTATTAAAATAATGAACATATATCGAAAAGTATTATCGATTTGTCTGCTTTTAGTTTGCATTACGAACAAAATAAATGCACAGGCCGGATCGCAAAATATCCCCTTTGTCGGCGCCGAAGTTTTTATCGAACCCGGTCAGACACCGGCCGAAATCGACACCTGGTTCAAAACCATGAAGGAGCAGCATTTTACCGTTTGCCGTATCCGGATGTTCGAATCGTATATGCTCAAAGCAGATGGTACCTGGGATTTCTCACTGTTCGACAACGCCTTCAGGTCGGCAGAAAAGTATGGGATCAAAGTCTTTGCCAACCCTTTTTACTATACCGAAAAAACGGATATCGGCGGATTCAAATATCCCAGAGATGAGGTCCATTTGCAATCCATTGCCCTGTTTCTAAAAGAGATGACGCTCCATTTTAGCCAATTTTCCAGTTTGTATGGTTATGTGTTGATCAATGAACCGGGTGGTGGAACTTTGCCCAAAACCGATTTTACAAAGAGGAAATTTGAGGAGTGGTCCAAGACGCACATCCGCAAAGCGTTCACTGACAATGGATACCCTGTACTAATGGACTTATATGAACAGGCTTTTCAGAAAGATTATGGTACCTGGTTTCTGAAATGGATCGCCGGCGAGATTACGAAATACGACAACAAGCATGAAATTCATGTGAACAACCACGCTATGTTCCAGAATTGTGCGGAGTACGACTTCCCCGAATGGCGGAAGTTCCTGACCAGTCTGGGAGGCTCGGCTCACGCCAGCTGGCACTTTGGCTATTTCACCCGTCAGCAGTATGCGGTGGCCATGTCGGCCAACAGCGAGATCGTTCGCTCAGGTGCCGGTGAGCTCCCATGGTTTATGACGGAATTGCAAGGCGGGAACAATACTTACAGCGGAGGCTCTCCCATCTGCCCGACAAAAGAAGAAATTGCCCAATGGATGTGGATCACCACTGCCTCCAATGCAACCGGCAATATCTTCTGGTGCCTGAACCCGCGTAGTTCAGGTATCGAAGCGGGTGAATGGGCCTTGCTGGATTTTCAGAATCAACCTTCCGACAGGATGGTAGCAGCCGCCAAAATTGCAGAAACATTCAGCAAGCATGCATCACTTTTTGACCAAGCCAAAGAGGTGGAATCCGGAATTAGCATTCTTTATGTGCGCGAGTCGCTCTGGGCAGAATCCAAAATGGCAAGTGGTTCCACCCAAAACTACGAAGCCCGCGACAAGGGTGGCGTCATGAAATCGTGTCTAGGCTACTTTGAGGCCTTCAGCGAAATGGGGGTGAATGTCAACCTGAAAGCTTTCGAAGAGTTCGATTTTTCGAAAGCCGATTACAAAGGGCAGACGATCATCCTGGCACACCAGATTTCCATACCGGATAGCTATGCTGGACCTTTGGAAAATTTCGTAGCCAAAGGAGGCAAATTGCTGGTCGATGGCCTCACCGGATTTTTCGACGAGAACCTGCACAATACCATGAAAACCGGTTTCGCCTTCGAAAAATTGTTTGGCGGCAACATCAGCGAATTCAAACTGGTTGACAATCTATTCACCACTACCATTGAAGGAAACAAGCTGCCAACCCATCTGTGGCGAGGATTTATCGTCCCTTCAAAAGGTCAAACCATTGCAGCTGCAGATGGTAAAACTATTGCGGTGCGCAACACCATCGAACAGGGAGAAGTATTGTGGATCCCTTCCCTTCTTGGCTTGGGAAGCCGGATTCAAAAGGATTATGCACCATTAAATCTCTTTCTTAACAAGGAATTGAACAATACATTATCAGCTATTCCGTTTCGCTTTGCCACGACGCAAAAGAATGTGCTGATGAAGACCATGCAATCTGGC
>JBAXED010000033.1:0-37190 GCA_037140615.1 Prolixibacteraceae bacterium | reverse complement strand
CAGAAAGGGTTTCTATGGTGAGCAATCAAGCAAAATATTAAAACAATTAGAATAGAAATAGAATAGGTAAAAGGTTTTTTAGAGCATTATTAAGTTACTTTATTCGTTCCTTGCAAAATGAATCTGTAACTGTAGTGTAAGAAAGTGGTTCTATAGGCAAATATAAAGATGAGCGGTAGTGCTTTGCTTAATGGCAAGGCTATCGCTTTTTATAGTGGCTAATAGTGATGTGGGCATTTTTTATTGGTACCTTATGACTTCAGTTTTTCTTCCCAGGAAATCATCGAAACGTGATTTTGTGAGTCCCTGCAGATTTGTTCCGAATGGACTTATTCCTTCTGGTGGTGTTGCAGGGAACCATGTAAGCCTTATGTCGACAATTTTAAACACAAGCGATTCGTTGTAAATCCTCAAACCGGCTCCGATTCCGATGTAAAAATCATTATTTAATAGTGTTTTCGGGGAGTCCGATAAGAAGGCAAAATCCGTAAAAAGATAGTTGGTGAATTTGAAGTTGTAAAAGTTCAATTTCAAATATCTAACTGTTTCAAAGTTGAATTTTAATCTATTTCTACCTTTGAGATCACTTGTATAAAAATCCCTGATCCCATATTGTCCATTAATGGTGAGGAATTCCTCTTTAAATCGATTGATTCCACCAAGAAATTCAATTTTGAGAAATTCGCGGAAAGGATCTCCGAAAGCATAGAATTTGTTGGAGAAAAAATTTGCACTGGCCAGGATGGTGCCTTGCTTAATGATTCCATTATCTAGAAAGCCATCAAATGCGAGCCTGCCGCTGTAGTATCTTCCCTCCTTGTCGATAAATGAATTGCTTAGTGATAAACTTAGATAGGGCCAGATTCCATATTGTGATTTGTCCAAACCTCCTGCTATTTCATAATAGTGACCGTAAGGAATATCCTCCGTCACTCCGTATCCATATATTTGGTTGTTTTTGTATAGGTTACGTCTGCTAAAGGAGACTCCGGTAATTACGAAATCATGATTCCGAAAAAATTGACTTTGAACAAATGAGGTACTGTTCGTCAGGTTAATTTTTTGGTGGTAATATCTTATGGAGAGCATGGTTTTATTTCGGGGGAATCTTACATTTTGAAAAGCATGAAGAAACCAGAAATCGCTTGAAGAATATGCAATTGTAGAATCCAATGCTATTGGGTGATTTTCAGAGATACGGTTATATCTCGATATATTTTCGAGGGAGAACCCTCCTGCATTTTCTTCCATTGAGGTCAGGAATTCCCTTTCCGCAGAAATATTCCACCCTTTTTTAAGATAAGTGTCAGAGTAACCAATTGTTGAATTAATAAAGTGGCCAAGAATATTGTTGACATGGTATGAGAAATAGAGCCCCATTTGTGGAAAATAGACATTTTGCTGTGCCATTCCTAAATTTAACCTGTGGCCCAGTCCAAACATATTTTCATTGATTACCTCAACATCACTATTATTTGTGCTAAGATTTAAATTAAAAGCATACTCGAATTTGTCTTTGGTTATCACAACAATTTTAACTTCTTCAGAATTGTTTTCGACCGGTTCTAAAATGATTGAAACATCTTCAAGGTAATTCAAATCGCGCATCAATTTTTCGTTTTCAGCCATCAATAATGGGTTGACAAGGTCTCCTGTCTTGAACAGCAATTGCATACGAAGTTTGCTTTTTGTCGTGTTCATGTGTAACCGATTACCGGTTTTTTCAATCCATTTTTGAGGAACTATGGTGGTATCTGTCATCGACGTACCGAATGGATACAGCCTAAAAAAGCGAATATCGATAATTTTCTTCCCCTTAAATTGCGAAAAGTAGGAGATACTTTTAACGCCCGACTGCACTACGGAGGTTTGTTGGGATGTGATAAAATATCCAAGCAGATTTTTCGTAAAATTATTCTTGATTACCAATTGCTCTAACCTTTTCCCATCAGATTTATTAGTAATCGAAACCAGTTGTGTCGTGTTATAAAACGTTGGTCTGAGTGATGCCGGTTTATGAACCAGAATACCCGGAGCCGAAGATGATTGAATATGAGTTGTATCTGAGGCAGAAAATGCTTCTTCAACAATGGGTGTGGGATGAAATCCCTCTTCGGGGGTGTCATAATTCATATAAACATTTAGGATACAGCTCCGCTCTTCCGATTTTATAGATGTAAAATCAGCAGCTAATAGGCCATAACTATACCCAATCAGATTTATTATCAGAACACAAACCCTCAATTTCTGGTATTTAGAATTATTTGTTTTTAATGAGTAGAATGTTAGCCACTGATCTTTCTCCCTCTTTGTCACTAGGATGATTTAAAATCTTCTTTTCAATTCCGTCATTGACCCACAGTGTTGTCGAACCTCCACCATCCAGATTAATGGCATCGATACAGTTTATTCGGAGCAAGAATTGCTGTAATTCAAAAAGATTCATACCGGATGCAGATTTACTGCGACCATCAATAGCAATGAAAAGTATACTATTGGTTGACGTTTTACAGACACAACTTCGCGGATGTCTCTTTTTAACAAAATCAGAATTTTCTAGTGGTAATTTTCTTCCATCAACTAGCAAGATCGGACCTGAAACCATAACAGCCTTCTCTTTGTCTGATTGTTCATAATAAGCAGAATTCTTCGCAATTTCAATTTGCAGCTTGCCCGACTTCTTCAGAACAATCGCACCATTTAGCAATGAATCAGTTTTTGCCCAATTTTCCTTCGAACTTCTGTTTCTAGCTACGATGTGTCCATCGGATTCCAGGTATGTGACAGATCCTCCCTTTTGTACATCAAAGAAACTTCCATTGAGGGCAACCAGAGAATTCGAGTCCTCACCGAAACGGCTCGTTTTTTTTAGTAATGAATCGGAATAGGCGATATCAATTTTGTATGTCCGGAAGGCATCCTTTCTGTACTCAGCAATTACAATATTCTGCTTTTCCTGAAATAGACTATCATCATTCAAAAGATAAATGGCAACAGACTCAGACTGAAATGGGGATCGATATTTTTTGAGGTCAATGGTTTGACTTATTCCTGAAAAGGAGGAAGTAATTAATAAAGTCAGCGATAATATAAAACGAATGTTGCCCATATTTTGAAGAGTTTAAAACTATTTGCTCGTCGAAGCGAAATGAATGATTCAGAATGGTACCAGCTTTCTGCCGTGGTATTCTTTTGCAGGGATCATTTTGCTGATCTCCTCGAAATCTTCATGAGTTACCTTGCCTGCTACAATGATAGAAATTTGAGGTCCGGCAATTTCAATCATCCGATTCAACATTTTCGATGCTTTTAAGGCCGTTTTTTCTCCACCCGAAGTAAGAATGCGATCAACCCCTAACTCTTTTAAAGTGGCAACACTTTCAAGGAGGTTAGCTGATTCATCTATGGCTTTGTGAAAAGTGACTTGCATAGGTCGGGCGAGTTGAACAAGATGCTTGGTTCTGGAAGAATCAATATTCATTGTTTCATCGAGTAGACCAAAAACCACCCCCAGAACAGATAATTCTTTGCATTTAATAATATCTTCCTGCATAATATCAAACTCATCCTGCGAATAGTTGAAGTTCCCTCCCCTTGGACGGATCATTACCATTACAGGCACAGATAGTTTTTCCACACATTTTTTAATGGTACCGAAAGAAGGAGTTGTCCCCCCTACGGAGAGATTTTCACACAGTTCGATACGTGATGCGCCTGCTCGAACCGCCCTTTCAGCTTCGTCGAATGACTCCACACAAACTTCTTTAACGGTATTCATAAAAAATCAGTTAATTTATTGAATGTTTCCAATCTGTAAATTTTGCTTATTGAGCACTAAAATAATTGTTTTTTGACGGATCAACTCAAGTAGTTACATTTGTTGCAAAATACCATGGTATGAGTCTTCGAATAATCTCGTTTTTTCTTTTACTTTCATTACCGCAATTTATCTTTTCTCAGGGCCATACCACGGTCTCAAAATCAACTCCCAGGTTGGTTGTCGGACTTGTCATCGAAAATATGCATCCTGATTACATTGACCGTTATTGGGATAAATTTGGGGCTGATGGGTTTAAACGTCTATATACCAATGGATTTATATGTGCCAATCATCATATTAATAACCTTGTTCAGCGCCCGGCAGTTGGAATGGCAACACTTTATACCGGAACCACTCCTTCTCACCATGGAATAGTCAGCGATAATTGGATTGATCGGTTGAAAAATAAGGAAATTGATTGCATAACAGACAATTCCTGTACAACCATTGGATCGGGTTCGAAATTTGGAGCAAGATCTGCTTCAAAATTAATGACGCCCACTCTGGGCGATCGCCTTAAGCTAGTAACCAAGGGACGCGCCCGAGTTTTTAGCATAGCAATGAATGATTATGCAGCTGTGTATTCGGCAGGGCATTCAGGTGATGGTGCTTACTGGCTTGATGACCTTTCGGGACACATGATATCAAGTTCCAGTTACATGGATAAATATCCTGCATGGGTAACAGAATTCGATAAATTCGGGCTGGTAGACAAATATTTGGGAATGTCATGGAAAACATTGAATGAGCCGATTAGTTACAGTGAGAGTGTAGAAAGCGCCTCCTTGCACGAAACAGGCTTTCTTGGTAAATACAATACCTTCCCCTATGAATTGAGTAAATTGAAGAAAGAGGCGGGTGGAAGCTATGCCTTCCTGAAAAGTACACCCTTTGCAAATACATATTTGAAAGATTTTGCTTTGCAATTAATTACAAAAGAGCAACTTGGGTATGATTTTATTCCAGACTTACTGACATTGGTTTTCTCTTCCATGGACAAGGACAACGGAAACTTTGGTCCATTATCGGTTGAGATGGAAGATACATACCTTCGATTGGACAAGGAAATTGCTGAATTATTGAAATTCATAGAAGATGGTTACGGAACAGGTAATGTGCTATTTTTTCTGACATCGACATCCAGTGTATCTTATCATTCAGATTATTTAAAGGAGAAATTTCGAATGAATACTGGAGTTTTTAATCCTGAGAGCTCTGTTTCACTCCTGAAATCATTTCTCACTATTAAATACGGTGAAGGGGACTGGGTCGAAAAATTTGGCTACCAACAATTGTATTTAAATCACGAACTTATCGCTAAGAAAAAGATAAATCTCCATGATATGCAGGCTGAGACTGCGAGATTTTTGAATCAGTTTGAAGGGATTGCCTACGCCAAGGCCGCTTTTGAAATTGAGTCAGATAATTTTTCTGGCGGACCACTTGCATCCTTTCAAAACAATTTTCACATTAAGCGCTCAGGAGATGTTTTGATTCGCTACGAAGAGGGGTGGATGCCGGTAGAGAAATATAAAGCCATCGATTATACGGACAACGATCAGGTTCCGCTGGTATGGTATGGTGCCGGATTGAAAAGGGGCACTACCTTTAAACCAACCGATGCGACAGATGTTGTACCAACTATTTGTGCCTTGTTAGGGATTGTTCCTCCAGGGAGTTCCACGGGTAGTGTGATTGAAGAAATATTTCCTATTCCGTAAGAAGCTTCTATCTGACAGAGATAAGTCAGATAAAAAATACCAACATGCCACCGACGGCCAGGAATGCACCAGTTACCTCTTTCCAGTTCAACTTTTCCTTAAGAAATATAACAGAAGGCAGCAAAATAAATACTGGAACTGTTGCTATAAGGGTTGAGGCAATACCAACTTTGGTATGTTGAAAAGCAAGCAGACTTAACGACACCCCGAGGAAAGGGCCAAAAAATGAGCCTACCAGGAGTGGCTTTAGTGCTTTTTGATGCAAAATGGATGTCTTAACATTTTTCCAGTTTCTGGAAATACTGATTATTAGAATAAAGCCAATTATTCCGGTAATTGTTCTTATTTGTGACGAGGCGAAAGGGTCATAGCTTCCCATACCCAATTTTGAGAATACAGCGCCAATTCCCTGACCCGCAGCCCCACCAAATGCAAGTAATAAACCTTTGATAGGATAATTCAAACCATGCCTCATTTTCTCATCCACTTCCTCTCTTTTGAGTATAACAATGGCAATACCTGAAAGTACCAGAATCATGCCAAGGAGGTTGAGCCAGGTAAAACTTTCATGTAACACAAGGACGCCGAAAATGGTGGCAATAGGAGGTGCGAGAGACATAATGAGCATGGATACTTTGGCTGACTGAAATGAGTAAGAGGAAAAGAGGAAGTAATCGCCCAAAACAAAACCAATGAGCCCTGAGACAGAGAGCCATTTCCATGATTCCGGAGTCGCATCAGATGGGAGCCAAAGTCCCCTCATAACTTTGGACCATAACATGTACATGACCATCGCGAACAAAAGTCTGAATAAGTTAACTGTGAGAGAACCAGCCCGTCGTGTTGCGACTGAAAAGGTTAAGGCAGAAACAGTCCAGCAAATGGCAGTTAAGATTGCAGTGATTTCCCCTAGATGATTTAATTGCATATTTATTTTTAAGATGGGCCTAAAATTACTTTATCTTGGAAGAATCCATTAATCGGGACGCTTCATTTACAAGTATATTTTATAGGATTAATTGCATGGTGCCAACAATACCAAATTTTGATCCGGAATTGTTCAAATCATTGTACCTCCAAACCCCAACTACTTTAAAGACTTTGAGAATGTTTTCCAACCCAACAGAGAATTCCGTATATGGATTATTTTGTAAGCTTTTCATGCCAACGGGGAAAAGCATCTGAGTGTGTTTAGAAGGATCGTAATTGCCAATGACGGACCGTACCCCAGCTAGTTCTCTCCATTTTAGCCTGCGGAAAAGAGGAATTTTGTTCAGAAAGTATCCTTGAAAATGATGTTCTAAGGATACAGAGAAATAAGTGTCACTGACAAATTCCTGCATATTCATCATGTTAAATGAATAAAAGTCATAGGCATAAGTGTCATTCCCTTCATGAATTTTCATCAGAGGAAATGGAATGTTGCCCCAGATTTTTCCTGCTTGAAAACTATAATACATAAACCCAAATGGATTTAGAATTAATTTCTGGTTGATCTGCGCTTCCATTTTGTAATAGTCATAATCACCTCCCAGTAGACCTTTCATCCCAACTGATAGCGTAAGATTGAAAATGGGTTTGGAATTTTCAAAATTTGAACGTTCAAATCCATCCTGGATATAATATTCATTTGGGGCGTAACGGGTATTTATACTCAGTTCTGTTGTTCCAAATGAGGGAATCAAACTTCCGAAGGGTGATTCGAATTTCACATATGGTGCAGAATAATACTTTATTCTATTGAAAGCGAAGGTGTTTGTTAATCCCGCCACCCATTCTTTATCGTAGTTTATAGATAATCTGTCGACAAGGTTTAATTTGTTATAGGGAACTTTATTTAGCAAAGTATTTAAAATATTGTCAATCATGAAAGCATTCTTACTCTTTCCAAAAATTTCGTAGTCGTGTTTGTATTGAACTGCCAGATAGTCTTTCGGTTTTTTTGAGAAATAGTACTCGAACCCACCACTATATTTATATTCCTGGTCTTTGGAACCATAGGCTACATATCCATTTAGTCTTAGATTTTTATTGAATTTCATGGTGGTACGGGCACCGATTTTAAATCTGTTGCCCTCGACCGGATTATTTGAGTAAAAGGAATAATATTGTCCAAGTTCAATCTTGCCAAGATCCCGATAACCGTAATAGAACATATAAATATATTCAGCCGTTGTTTTGTAAAGAGGTACATGCTTAATGGAATCGACCATTTTGTAAATCCCAAGCTCTCTTTTCTGAAGCTCAATTGGTCTGGAATTTTCCCAAAATTTTTCATCTTTGTCCGTCGCATCATCATGAACAGAGATTCGCTCATTGGCTTCCAGCTTCATGCCTTTTGGTTCTCCAAAAGTGAAATCCTGGTAAAAATTAGCTTTCCTTCCAATGACGCCAATCCTTTTGGATTTTTGATCTTTTTGGATATCAACGTCCAACACTATGATTTCATTTTTAGGAGTCCATTTTCCATCGACAAAATCATATTCTACAGCATACTTAAAATTATTGACAAAATTGATGTTCGCTTTTTCTGATAATTGCATATCAATTTTAGTGAGAGCATAGCTGCCAGCCTCCACCCACAACTTCCCTTTAAACGTGGGACTTTGCAATGATCTGGGTTTGAAAGAGAGTTCGTAATATTTTTTGCCTTCTCTGAAAGTGCTGTCAATCAGGTAATATTTGTAAAATTGTAAACCAAGTGTATTAATTGGTGAGACCAATGCAACATCATGGATCATCAGATAGTTGTCATATGGACTTAATCCCTCATATACTTTTCCTGTAAATTTTGAGATCATGTTGGAGGTCATTCCGGAGGCTTTGTTAGCCAATATTTCTTCACGATCTTTTGCACTTCCAACTTCGTGAAAGTAATTTGAAAAAGTTTCAGAAAAGAAAACAGGTAAAAACGCTTTCCCTTCTGTCTTAAGTGAGTCGATATAATCGAAAACAAAATCGAATGATTTCAGTAATTTCTTTGTTCGTAACGATTTGTCTATGTTTTTGAGGTCTATTTCCGTTTTCGAGTAAAGTTTACTGTGCCAGGAAGGGAAATTGCTGGGATTGTTCTCCTTTTTATGCTCAATGATTTTTCTCAAGATTGGAATTGCCGGGTTCTCTCCTGGCCGGACAACAACTTCGCCTGTCATGATCATGTCTTCTTCCAGCTTAATATCCAATTTAACTGTCTGTTTAAGTTTGACAGGCAGTTCAATCTTTTTGTATCCGATAGAAGAGACCTCAATAGAATTGGTTGGAGAAAGGGTACTAAGATTAAAATTTCCATTCAGATCAGACATAGTTCCGATGTACGTCCCTTTGAAAACAATGGTGGCATAAGGAATTGGAATACCTGTTTTTGTCTCTGTAATCTTTCCGGTTATTATGGTTCTTTGGGCCAAGGAAAATTGAAAGGAAAGCAGGAAAACTAAAATAACCAAGGAGATAAATTTGCTCATATGATGTTCTCCTGATCTATATCTTTTTTATAAAATCGTACATAAATAATTGAATAAAATCTTCATGGCTCAAAATTTGGTGCAGTCGAAATCAATCCGAATGAAAATTTTGCTTCGCCTTTCATGGACACAAAATTAAGAAAATGGTTTAAAAGTCTACATTTGAAGACTCATTGGATATTTTGGAAAGAGAAGATTAGATTTTTACTAAAGGCACTTAATTTATATTCTCATTTAAAAAAATTGACTCTTCTATATACATATTACGGCAGGAATTCTAAATTGTTAAGGAAAGTCCAAATTTAAAACGAAGGATTTCGGCCAGCATAAAATAAAAGCTCTATTTTTGAGGCACCTAGTTGATTGTTTTATAAATTTTATCAATTTTGGAAAAACTTTGTTCATTACAAAATTCCATGTACTATGAGACTAATTATATTACCTGAAGCAAAAAGTGTTGCCATATGGTCGGCCAATTATATCGCGCATAAAATCTTATGTGCCAATCCGACACCTGAGAACCCTTTTGTATTAGGTTTACCTACCGGAAGCACGCCATTAGGAACTTATGTTGAGCTAATAAAACTCCACAAAGAAGGCAAAGTAACTTTTCAGAATGTTATCAGCTTTAATATGGATGAATATGTAGGGATTCATAAAAATCACCCTCAAAGTTACCATACCTTCATGTGGGATAATTTTTTCAGTCACATTGATATCAAACCTGCCAATGTGAACCTCTTGGATGGCAATGCCGCGGATTTGAGAATGGAATGCAGTAGATATGAAGCCAAGATAAAATCTGTTGGCGGAATTGATCTTTTTCTTGGAGGCGTAGGTGCTGATGGACATATTGCATTCAATGAGCCCGGCTCAAGTTTGACTTCAAGAACAAGAGACAAAGCACTGAATACAGACACCAAAATTGTAAACAGCCGATTTTTTAACAACGATGTAAACCAGGTTCCAAAAATTGCATTAACAGTAGGGGTAGGTACCATCATGGATGCTCAGGAAGTGCTCATTCTGGTAACCGGTCATAACAAATCCCGTGCATTGCACAAAGCAGTGGAAGGTGCAATTAATCATATGTGGACTATCTCAGCATTGCAACTTCATTCACACGGTATGATTGTCAGTGATGAAGATGCTACGATAGAGCTGAAAGTTGGAACTTACAAATACTTCAAAGAGATCGAAAAGGATAACCTGGATCCAGAATCAGTGTGGAGCGAGAACAAAAATTCATGTTGGTAGAAATGAAACCAAAACAATAAACAGGGGGTCTATCTTTGACCTAAAGTAGCTACCATGATAGCCTTTATTGTATGCATTCTGTTTTCAGCCTGATCAAATACGATAGATGCATCGCTTTCAAAAACCTCTTCTGTCACTTCCATCGATTCTATGCCAAATTTCTGAAAAATTTCTTCGCCCGTTTTTGTCTCCCGGTTATGATATGCAGGAAGACAATGCAGAAATTTTACAGATTTATTTCCTGTCAGCTTCATAGCATTTGAATTTACCTGATATGGCATCAGCAAGGATATTCTGTCTTGCCAAACTGCGGTTGATTCTCCCATTGATACCCACACATCAGTATAAAGAAAATCACAATCTTTTACCGCTTCTTCCATATTTTCTGTGATATTGATCCTGGCTCCAGTCTTAAGGGCTATTTCCTGGCAGGTTTTCTGCAATTCAATAGTTGGTTGAAATTTTGCTGGCGCAGCTGCGCGAAAATCCATTCCCATCTTAGCAGCCCCGACCATGAGTGAGTTTCCCATGTTGTTTCTGGCATCGCCCAGGTAGGCAAATTTTATTTCTGACAGTGGTTTGTCAGAGTGTTCTCGCATGGTAAGGAAATCGGCCAAAACCTGGGTTGGATGGAACTCATCCGTTAATCCGTTCCAAACAGGCACTCCTGCATACTTGGCAAGTGTTTCAACCAGTTCCTGGCCATATCCGCGGTACTGAATGCCGTCATACATCCGACCAAGTACACGTGCTGTATCTTTCATAGATTCTTTGGTACCTATCTGGGATCCAGTTGGGCCAAGATAGGTGACATGTGCTCCTTGATCGTATGCAGCAACTTCAAATGCACATCTTGTACGGGTAGAGGTCTTCTCAAAGATCAGAGCAATATTTTTACCGGTTAATATTGGTTCTTCAGTTCCGGATTTTTTGGCCCATTTCAATTCGGCTGCGAGATCAAGCAGGAATTCAATTTCTAACGGCTGGAAATCCAGAAGTTTTAAAAAATTCTTGTGGTAAAGAAGGTTTGGCATCATTAGAAATATTTAGGATTCGTATGTCATTTTGTATATATTTTGTCTTTAAGGGCCAAATGGAATACCCCTGATGTAATAATCATCTATGCTGTTTATTGCTAAGTCACGGGTATCTCAAAGTTATTTTTGATCCATAGGTTTTGTCTTCCAGTTTGGAAGCTTCCGTAATGATACTTTTTAGTCCTCCGTTCTCAACGAAATTCATAGCCGCAATGATTTTTGGAGCCATGCTTCCTTCCGCAAAGGTACCCATTTCAAGGTATTTTTTCGTATCCTGATAATCCAGAAATTCTAATTTTTCCTGTGTCGGAAGTCCAAAATCTTTGTAGATAAATGAGACATCAGTTAAAATGTAAAATTCATCTGCACCAACACCGGAAGCCAGCAAAGAGGAGGCAAGATCTTTGTCGATAACAGCATCAGCTGTGCGGATATTGTTATCCTGATCATAGAAAATGGGAATACCACCTCCACCACAAGTAATGACAATATTTCCCCGACGAGCCAGTTCTCTAATCAGATCCAGATTTAATATTTTTTTCGGAGTAGGTGAAGGAACCACTCGTCTCCAACCGTTTCCGCTCTTTTTACTCTCTTTAAACGTCCATCCTTTTTGATCCTCAAGCTTTTTTGCTTGTTCCAGATCGTATGTAGCCCCAATTCGCTTTGTAGGATTTTTGAATGCAGGATCATCGGGATCAACCTCCGCCATTCCTACCACTGTTATTACATTCCTGTCAATTCCATATTTATTGAGAGTGTTGCGAAAGATTCGTTCGATCATATATCCTATTCCTCCCTGGGAATCTGCCACACAAACATCGAGTGGCATTTGGGAAATGCCATATAATTGTTCTCCAGCGTCGTTTCGCATTAAAATATTGCCTACCTGAGGTCCATTTCCATGAGTTATAATAAGATCGTAATCCTCCTTTACCAGAAAAATCAGGTTTTCGATGGTTTCTGAAGTGTGCAGCTCCTGCTGCTCAATGGTCCCTTTTTCGTTGTCACGCAACAAGGCGTTGCCTCCAAGGGCAACTACTGCTAGTCTTTTCATTTTTCGATTCAGTGGGTACTAATTTTGATCGAAGATAACGACTGTTAGCGGAGGAAATCATGACAAAAATTACCAATGCTATTTCTCTTTCCATTCAGAGGCAGGTTTCAGAATCGGATTCATCTCTAATTTTTACTACTCATTTGTCAATTTTCTATAACTTTGTAGGGATTTAATCCTAAATTTGACTTTTCATAATATCCGGATAATGGTTCAACAAAAGGTTGATAATCAACAAAAAACAGTGTCAGCTAGAAATAGTAGCGGGGCCAAAGGCTCCAAATTTACAAGATGGGAGAAGTTCCGGTATATCATTGCCATCCCAATTTTTTTCTTTTCACTTTATTTGTTTTTGGCAATCATCTCTTTCCTTTTGCTAGATGGAGCTGATTTAAGTCATATGGATATTAGTATCAAAGAACTCCTTACGAATCCAAACATTAAAATTGAAAATGCTGGCGGAAAATGGGGGGCCATTCTTGCTAACTGGATCTTCAACAAGGGATTTGGATATGCATCTTTCATCATTTTGTATCTCTCAATCCTGGTATCGCTTCGATTGTCCAAGATCGGGAAGTTCGCTTTGGCAAAGAATTTTGGCTACGGGATTTTCTTTATAATATGGATTTCAATTGCATTGGCTTTTTCGCTCTCTTACTTTTATAAAAATTCGCCTATTCTGCCAGGCGGTTCTTATGGATTTATTATGGCGCAGCACCTGAATTCAATTGTTGGCAAATTGGGTACTTTTTTTATTTTGTTTGGATCTTTATTGATTTTAATAATTGTGGCTTTTGAGGATACATGGAGTTTTATCCTTGGCTTGCTGAACTACAAGAGACCACCAAAAAAGAAGGAGGTTGATCTGGTAACAGACAATTCAATGCTCGTTGCCCAGCCTCCGAAAACCATAGAAAAGGACCGGTCTTTCTCTAAAGTAGCAGATGATGATGAGGTGAAAATTGTCTATTCTGAACCGGATGATGACACAATCGAATTGGAGATGGGAGAGATCTTTGTGGAAAAGGAATCGTATCAGGCACCAGAAAAACTTCCAATTGCTACACCGGTTTATGAAAGGAATGGGTTAGAACACGATGAAGATGATTCTGAAATAGAAGAGGGCGACTACGATCCCACTTTGGATCTTTCAAGGTATATATTTCCTACCATTGACCTTTTGGAAGAACGGGCAACCGGGAATCCTCAGGTGACAAATGATGAGTTGATGGCCAATAAGAACAAGATTCTTCAGACCCTCAAAAACTATAGTATTGAAATTGAGAAAATCCGGGCGACTACAGGTCCAACAGTCACGCTATATGAGATTGTCCCCGCACCAGGGGTAAGGATTTCCAAAATTAAAAATCTGGAAGATGACATTGCACTCAGTCTATCCGCGTTAGGTATTCGTATCATTGCTCCTATGCCAGGGAAAGGAACAGTTGGTATTGAAGTACCAAATAACAAACCTGAAGTGGTTTCCATGCGTTCTCTGATTGCATCAAAAGTTTTTCAGGAGTCCGATTATGAACTTCCCCTTGCTTTAGGAAAGACTATCTCGAACGAGACTTTTGTTGTCGACTTAACAAAAATGCCTCATATTCTGGTTGCAGGTGCAACGGGACAGGGAAAGTCTGTCGGTTTGAATGCGATTATCTCATCACTATTATATAAGAAACATCCTTCACAACTAAAATTTGTTTTTATTGATCCCAAAAAAGTTGAGTTGAATCTTTACTCTGTTATCGAAAAACATTTTTTGGCAAAGATGGAGGGAATGGAGGATTCAATTATAACTGATGTTCAGCAAGTAAAAGACACTTTAAATTCTCTGATCATAGAGATGGAGAGAAGATATGACCTGCTTAAGATGGCTCAAACCAGGAATGTCAAAGAATACAATGTCAAATTTATTGCCCGACGTTTAAACCCTAACAAAGGGCATCGTTATCTGCCATATATTGTGGTTGTTGTTGATGAGTTTGCCGATTTGATCATGACTGCAGGCAAAGAGATTGAACTTCCAATCGCCCGGATTGCACAGTTGGCAAGGGCGGTGGGAATACACATGATCATTGCCACACAAAGGCCTTCAATAAATATTATCACCGGAGTCATCAAAGCTAATTTTCCTACCAGGATTGCCTTTAAAGTAGCATCCATGGTTGATTCAAGGACAATTCTGGACACACCTGGAGCGAATCAGCTCATTGGAAGAGGAGACATGCTGGTCTCAATTGGAAATGTCCTGACAAGGATTCAATGCGCATTTGTTGATACGCCTGAGGTGGAAGCAATTGCTAATTTTATTGGCAAGCAACCAGGATATCCTACTGTTTTTGCACTGCCAGAGTACAGGAGTGACAGCTCAGATAGTTCGGATGAAATTGATTTGAAAAACAGGGACGAGCTTTTTGATGATGCAGCACGCATTGTTGTATTAAACCAGACAGGTTCTACTTCTTCCATACAAAGAAAATTTTCCATAGGCTACAACCGCGCAGGAAGAATCATGGATCAACTTGAGGCAGCTGGAATAGTTGGGGTCAATGCGGGGAGCAAGGCAAGGGAAGTCCTTATTCAGGACGAAATCAGCTTGGAGCACATCTTAAGGAAGCTCCCGCAGTAAAGAAGATGTCCTATTTAGTGCAGGAAACATGCAGAAAAAATGGCATAATAATTGATGAATTTTAAGAAATTGTTACGAAGGATGAAAAAAATTGCATTTGCTGTGGTCGCCCTTTTGATGGCTTCCAATTTAATGGCTCAACAAGATCCAAAAGCCAAAGAGGTTCTGGATAAACTTTCACAAACAACAAAGGGATTCAAAACTATTCAGATTGATTTCTCCTTTACACTTGAAAATAAGAAGAACAACGTTAACCAGACAAATGAAGGCGAGGTAGCACTGAAAGGAAAGAGTTACAGGTTGCACATGCCTGTTTTTAGTATGGAAATATTCTGTGATGGGACCACTACCTGGAGTTATCTTACTGAGGCCAAAGAGTGTAATATTGCAAATGTAGAAGAAGACAAGGATGGGTCCTTAAATCCTGCCAATATTTTTACGATTTACGAAAAGGGGTTTAATTTTTCTTACGTTGGCGATGAAAACATTACCGGGAAGTCAGTCAATGTGCTTGATCTATTTCCAATCGACAAATCAAAAGAGTATGTAAAAGTTCGCTTGTATGTCGACAAGGTAAAATCACAAATTGTAAAAGCTCAAACTTTTAATAAAGATGGTAATACCTACATTCTGGTTTTGAAAAGTATGAGAACCAATGCTGATTTGAAAGATGATTATTTTAAATTCGATAAATCAAAGTATCCTGGCGTATCTATCAATGATATGAGATAAATTGTAAAGATATTTGGTTTCTCAACGTTCTCCCTTCTCTTTTTTCTGGTGCATCATTTGAGCAACAGAAGCGATTTCAATGAACGACGTACCTCCTCCAACGCCAAAATTTCCGCCTACATATACCACCGTATCCTTTTCAGAGATAAACCCTCTTTCAACCAAATCGAGCAGGGAGGTTTCTACCAATTTGTATTTGTTTTTCTTTGCGACGATTTCGCTTGCAAATACACCATAAGATAATGCGAGCTCCCGTTTGACCCTTCCAGTATGACATTTGGCATACACTGGTCGGGGACTCCTGAATGCCGAGATGTAACGGGCAATTTTCCCTGTTAGCGTATCCGTGATGATGGCAGCAACTTTTAGCTCACTGGCAGACATGACAGCTGCTTCAGCAAGAAATGCCGAAACTTCATTTTCCAGCCTGGGTACTGGCAGGTCATTTCTTTTATCCTTGTTTGATTCCACCTCTATAGCTATCCTCGACATTACCTGGACGGCTTCGACTGGATATTGCCCGTAAGCTGTTTCACCAGATAGCATAATTGCATCTGTTCTGTCGTAAATGGCAGTTGCCACATCACTTACCTCAGCTCTTGTTGGCCTCGGATTATTGATCATTGTGTGAAGCATTTGAGTCGCAATGATGACAGGTTTCTTTCGCTCAACACATTTGCGAATCAACCTGCGCTGGATAGATGGAATTTTCTCAGCGGGTATTTCAATCCCGAGGTCACCTCTTGCTACCATAATGCCATACGCGTGATCAAGTATCTCATCAATATTTTTGACCCCATCCGTATTCTCTATCTTGGCAATAATTTTTATTTTGCTGTTTTCTTCATCGAGAATCTTTTGAACAGCAAGAACATCTTCTTTGTTGCGAACGAAAGAGTGTGCTATGAAATCAAGATCATTGGCCACAGCCCATCTTATAAACTGCCGATCTTTATCTGTTAAGGAAGGCAGATTTAAAGTAATTCCGGGAACATTAATGCTTTTTCTATTCTTTACAAAGCCATCGTTGCCAACCAGAGCGATAAGCTGGTCGCCTACCTTATCCACGATAGTAAGCTCTAGTTCACCATCATCAATCAAAACAGAACTTCCTACAGGGATATCCCGGGTGAAATGGAGGTAATCGACTACCAGCATCCCTTCATGAGATGGTTCATCGCCACTTTTGATGATTATTCTTTCTCCTTTGCTAATCTTAATTGGCTCCGAGATATTTTTTGTTCGAATTTCGGGCCCTTTTGTGTCCACCAAAATAGCCAGACAATCACTGACAGATCTCACATTATTAATGATGATTATGGCGGATTCTGTTGTTTGATGGGCGGTATTAATCCTTACAACATTCATCCCGGCATCCATCAGCGACCGAATAAATTCCGGTTCACAGTTTTTATCTGAGATAGTGGCAACTATTTTTGTATGTTTTTGTCTGTTCATGAAAGTCTGTTTGAAAAGCAAAGAAATAGATATATTTTTTGTTTGAAATATTGAAATGCAAATCTAGTCGATTTCGGGTTTCAAAAAACTTTCGATGCCTAACCGGTAGGAGTCAAGAGAGAATCCCATGATGCTTCCCCTGCAAACGGGCCCGATGATTGACTCGTGTCGAAAAGACTCCCGTGTTAGTATATTGGAAATGTGAACCTCGACAACAGGCGACGTAACAGCAGAAATAGCGTCCCTGATGGCGATAGAAGTATGGGTGTAAGCGCCTGCATTTAAGACAATACCATCAGCGGAGAATCCAACCTTATGCAAATAGTCCACAATTTCTCCTTCTATGTTAGACTGATAATAATCCAATTCTATATTGGGGAAGAAGGGTTTAATTTTTTTGAGCCAATCTTCAAACGAGCTGTTTCCATAGATTCCCTTTTCTCGTTTTCCCAATAAATTAAGATTTGGTCCATTAACAATATTAATTTTCATACGTATATAATGTTATGTTAATTCAAAATACTCTGGCCGAACCGTTTTTTAGATATCTGACACTAGTTAAAAGCATGAAATTCAGATGTTTGAATTCAATTTGAGACTATTATTTTCTTTCGTTTTCCATAATTGACTAAAGCATTACGTGAAGTAAAGCCTCAAATAAAAATGAAAAACTCATCTAAAATGGCAAAAAAAAATGAGTGTCAACCATAAAAAATAGGATAAAAACTTTTTTAATGTCATTAATCATTCTTTATTCAAACAAAATCAAGTTTTGATTGTTTCAATCAAAAAAGCAAACTATGAACTGGAAAGAAAGCAAAAAAGGATATGAAACTTTTTTAAGACTGGAAAAATCTCTCTCGCAGAATTCCGTCAGTGCTTATGTGAATGACATTCACAAACTTATTTATTTCGTTGAGGAACATTACCCTGATCTAACTCCAGAAACTATAAAGCTGGCTCAGCTTAGGAAATTTGTAGAATGGATGAATGAAAAGGGCGTTAGTCCAAGAACTCAGGCACGCACTATTTCAGGAGTTAAGTCATTTTATAAATATCTACTGATTGAGGAGGTTGTAGAAAATGACCCTACAACTTTACTGGAATCGCCAAAAATAGGCAGGAAACTTCCGGATGTTTTGACGGATGATGAGATAAACCGCTTGATAGATTCTGTCGATTTAGTAAAACCTGAAGGACTTCGCAACAAGGCCATCTTAGAAACACTTTATAGCTGCGGACTAAGAGTGTCCGAATTGGTCAATCTCAGACTATCGAACCTGCATTTTGAACAGGAATTTCTTAAAATTGCCGGGAAAGGCGAAAAGGAACGATTGGTCCCAATTAGCAAGAGGGCCATTGAAGACATTCGGAAATATATGGTTGGTTACCGAAGAAAGCTAAAAATTGAAAAGTCATCTGAAAACATACTTTTTCTTAATCGAAGAGGCAGAAAATTAAGCAGGGTAATGATTTTTACTATCATAAAAAATCTGGCCGTGAAGATCAAGCTTGAAAAAAGCATTAGTCCACACACATTCAGGCATTCTTTTGCATCAGCTTTGGTAAAGGGAGGTGCTGATCTCAGAGCAGTCCAGGAGATGTTAGGTCATGAATCAATTTTGACAACAGAAATATATACCCATCTGGACAAAGAATTTCTGAAGGAAACAGTTAATAAGTTCCATCCAAGAGCATTGTTTTGATAGTTTAGTTTTAGTTTGAAAGTTGCATTAGAGGCGATGATAGTATCTTCGCCTCTTTTGTTTGCTTAGGATTTAAAAAACATTAATTCATCGTTAAGTTTTAAGGGGTTGACCAGTGTTGCGATCTTCCTTGTTCATTTTTAAATAGCTTTGCAATCAAGTTCATTTTAAATAAATTAATCATCACACAAGTGGATCAGCAAGCTATTACATTGAATGATGTAATCCTAAAGAACAACCCCTCTGTATTAGAGGTGCTTTCCGATAGAGGAAAGAATATTTTCTTCCCAAAACTGGGGATATTGGCACAATCAGCTCAGGCAAAAGGCAAAGACATAAATGCCACCATTGGTGAAGCGGTCGAAGACAATGGTCATCCAATGCATCTTGCCGAATTGGGCCAATTAATCAACCTGCCAGATACTTCTGTTTTTCCTTATGCGCCCAGTTTTGGCAAACCGGATTTGAGGAACAGTTGGAAATCTTTTATCTATAAGAAAAATCCATCTCTTGGAGAAACTTCCATCAGTCTTCCTATTGCCACCAACGGGATCACCCATGGTATTAGTATCTCCTCTTATCTTTTTGTCGATGAAGGAGATAGTGTGATAGTTCCTGATCTTTACTGGGAAAATTATTCGCTCATTTTCGAGAACAATTATCTGGGAAAAATCAAGACATTTCCACTTTTTCACGATGGGGGATTCAATCATGAAGCGCTTGGGCAAATGATGGAACAATCCAAAAGTAAGATTATTTTGGTGTTAAATTTTCCCAATAATCCCTCCGGGTATACTCCTTTGGTAAATGAGATTGATGGTATCGTTGATCTAATAGCCATTCAGGCAGCTAAAGGGAAAAAGGTGGTTGTGCTAATAGACGATGCCTATTTTGGCTTGGTATATGAAAAGGATGTTTACACTGAATCAATATTCACCAAACTGGCTAAGCTGCATGAAAATGTGCTTGCAGTGAAACTTGATGGAGCTACCAAGGAAGATTATGTCTGGGGTTTTAGGGTTGGGTTTATCACTTATGGAGTGAAAAATGGAACCAGTGCTCTTTATGAAGCCCTTGAGAATAAGACTGCAGGTGCTGTTCGTGGTAATATTTCCAACATTAGTCATCTATCTCAGTCGCTTTTGCAAAAGGTTTATGCTTCAGCAAATTATGACACAAGCAAGGAAGAGAAATTCAAAATTCTGCATTCAAGATATGAGAAAATCAAGGAAGTTTTGGCTAATCCAAAGTTCAGCAGATATTTTTCAGCTTTGCCTTTCAATTCGGGTTATTTTATGTGCATAGAATTGAAGGATGGCTTAATTGCAGAGGAAGTAAGAAAAATTCTTTTAGAAAAATACAGTACAGGCGTAATAGTTTTTGGAAACTTGATCCGGATTGCATTTTCTGCCGTTCCGGAAGCAAAGATCAGTCAGCTGATTGAAAATATCCATTTAGCTTGTCAGGATTATTCAGGTCAGTAAAAATTTTCAGCCAGACTGAAATCAATAAATAGATCAGATTCATTATTAAATTCAGCTTCATGACAAAAAATCAAAAATTAGTTAGTTGGGTAAACGAATGGGCAGAACTTTGTCAGCCCGAAAAAGTATATTGGTGTGATGGTTCCGATGAGGAGAACGACCGTCTGATGGCCGAAATGGTGGCTTCAGGTATGGCTGTTAAGTTGGATGAAAAAAAGAGGCCTAATAGCTATTATTTTCAGTCTGATCCCAGTGACGTTGCCCGTGTTGAAAATAGAACCTATATATGCTCTGAAAAACAGGAGGATGCAGGAACAACAAACAATTGGGCTGCACCTGCAGAGATGAAAGCTACCTTGAAGGGACTTTTCAAAGGCGCAATGAAAGGCAGGACCATGTATGTGATTCCCTTTAGCATGGGTCCCCTTGGTTCTGATATTGCACACATAGGGATTGAAATAACTGACTCCCCTTATGTGGTAGTCAACATGAAAGTAATGACACGGATGGGCAAAGCTGTTCTCGATGTACTAGGTAACGGAGATTTCGTTCCTTGCATTCATTCTGTTGGAGCCCCACTTGTGCCAGGACAAAAAGATGTTAAATGGCCTTGTGCTCCAATTGATCAGAAATATATAACTCACTTCCCCGAAACAAAGGAGATTATTTCTTACGGAAGTGGATATGGTGGAAATGCCTTATTAGGGAAAAAATGTTTTGCACTGCGTATTGCCTCTGCAATGGCCAAAGAACAAGGTTGGTTGGCCGAGCATATGCTAATCATGGGTATAACTAGCCCCAAAGGCGTAAAAAAATACATAGCAGCTGCTTTCCCAAGTGCTTGTGGTAAAACCAATCTAGCCATGCTAATCCCTACAATTCCGGGATGGAAGGTTGAAACAGTAGGCGATGATATTGCCTGGATGAAATTTGGGAAAGACGGACAGCTTTATGCGATCAACCCTGAAGCCGGATTCTTTGGTGTAGCTCCTGGTACCTCTATTGATACTAATCCTAACGCAATGCTGGCCGCCCAATCAGGGACCATATTTACGAACACAGGTTTGACACCCGACGGAGATATCTGGTGGGAAGGTATCGGTACTGAATGTCCTGCAGGTACTATCACCTGGACCAATGAAGTATACGATAAGGCATCGGGCAAACAGGTGGCTCATCCAAATGCGCGCTTCACGGCCCCTGCATTTCAATGTCCTTGTATCGATCCTGCATGGGAAGATCCCAAAGGAGTGCCAATTTCGGCCATTCTTTTTGGTGGACGTCGTCCAAATACTGTTCCTCTTGTATACCAGGCAAAGAGCTGGGCACATGGAACTTTCATGGGTTCTGTTGTCGGTTCTGAAGTAACAGCAGCGGCCATTGGCCTAAAAGCGGGTGTACGTAGGGATCCTTTTGCTATGCTTCCATTCATTGGTTACAACATGGCTGATTATTTCGGCCACTGGCTGACTATTGGAAAAAATGCACCTAAACCTGAGGCTCTGCCTAAGATTTTTAATGTTAACTGGTTCCGAAAAGACCAGAATGGCAAGTGGTTATGGCCAGGATATGGAGATAACATGCGAGTTCTTGCATGGATCTTTGGAAGATGTGAAGGTACTGCTGCCGCTAATGAAACTGCAATCGGCTTTGTTCCAACAGTGGATGGCATTGACATCAGCGGACTTGATGTCACCAAAGAAGATATCGCTGAGCTGGTCAAAGTTGACAAGGCTCTCTGGAAAGAGGAACTTGAGCTTATCAAGGAGCAGCAAATTGCGCTAGGGGATAGATTACCTGAAGAGTTGAAGCAGCAAGTCATTGAGCTTGAATCAAGATTGAACTAGCCTTTAGACTAAAATATATTATAAAGTGCCTCAAATAAGGGGCACTTTTTTTTGTATATATTTTGAAAAAGGGAATTCAATTTGCTGTCAGGTTATGAAATAAACACGAAAATCGCTAACTGCTTGCTGCTAAAGGGTAGTTCTGTAAAAATTGTATCTTTGGAACATGACAAACAATGATATTTTAAAAAAACTCAGGGTTGCGCTAAAGCTGAAGGACGATGATATAGTCAAAATTCTTGCCTTGGTTGATTTCAAGACCACAACAACGGAATTGGGTGCTGTCTTTCGCAAGGAAGATCATCCCAATTACAAAGAATGCGGTGATCAATTGCTGCGAAATTTTCTGAATGGCCTGATCATTCACTTGAGAGGTCCTATGGAAAGTCCACCGACAACAAGTCACGGGGCTCCACCGAAGTTAATCCGTAGGAAGCCTTACTGATAATGGTTAAAGTAAAATGGATAAAGTAACAACTTTGAGATTTAGACTTCCTGTATCAGACAACAAGAAAGACGCAATTAAAAAAACTTATAGCTAACAGCTAATTACTTTCATTGATCAAAGCACACAATCTGAATAGTAGGAAAATGCAGAACATTGATCAGAACTACTCAATCGTCAAAGGTGATCCAAAGGTCGTGAAGGCTTGGATTATGTACGATTGGGCAAATTCTGTGTATCAGCTGACAATTTCTTCCACGATTTTTCCAATCTACTACAATACCGTCACGAGACATGGAAACGATTTTTTTGTTTCATTCTTTGGATGGAAAGTAGTCAATACGGTTCTGTATTCATGGGCCATTGCTGTTGCATATCTCATTGTGGCCTTGGGATCCCCACTTTTCTCTTCCATCGCGGACTATACAGGTCGGAGAAAGGGTTTCATGCGCGCCTTTACGTGGATAGGTGCAATATCGTGTGGCGCACTTTATTTTTTTGATCCTCAGCATATTGAGCTCGGAATAATCGCCTTTACCCTTGGGACGGTTGGCTATGGCGGGAGCATCGTTTTTTACAATTCATTTCTCCCGGTAATTGCCGAACCTGAAGATCAGGACGACATAAGTGCCAGAGGATATTCAATGGGGTATCTTGGCGGAGTAGTCCTTCTGCTCTTTAATTTGTGGATGATTATGATGCCGGAGTTATTCGGGTTCACCAAGGACTCTTCTTTGCCTGCCAGAATCTCCTTTATTACTGTTTGCATCTGGTGGATTGGCTTTTCAACACTGACCTTCAGAAGACTCCCAAAGTATACTTTTGGAAGGCGGCAGCACCACGAAAACGTTTTGACAAATGGATACAAAGAACTGCAAATGGTATTTAAACAGGTGCGTAGTTCATACAAGTTAAGTGTTTATCTGATTGGTTTTTTCTTTATCATGATGGGAATTCTTACAACCATGTTTATGGCTGCTACTTTTGGGGAGAAAGAGCTTGGATTGAAAGAGGGAGTGCTTATTCCTACTATTTTGGGGATACAATTGGTCGCTATGTTTGGAGCATGGTTCTTTGCAAAGCTTTCTGGACATATCGGAAATCTGAAGGCAATGATTTTTTCAGTAATCATTTGGATAGTCGTTTGTATTTATGCCTTTACGATCAAACAGGCTGCAGGATTTATCGTGGCTGCATTTGTCATTGGGATCGTGATGGGTGGGTCCCAGTCGCTGGCCCGTTCAACGTATTCAAAAATGTTGCCCGAAACAACGGACCATACCTCTTTCTTTAGTTTTTACGATGTGACCGAAAAGCTTGCAACAGTCGCCGGTACTTTTAGTTTCGGTATCATCGAAGCCATCACTGGCAGCATGCGATACTCAGTGCTTGCCATCACAGTTTTCTTTGGTTTAGGACTGATATTTTTGGTGATGCTTTTGTTACACCAAAAAAATTGAGTAAACATTGCATTTAATGATTCTCTCAAATATTTGTCGGGCACAATCCCTCGAATTTTCGTAATTTTAATCCGATTATTTAATTTCTTATATGAAGCCAAAAATAGCTGCCCAGTCGGGTACTTTCGAGTCGAGTGACGTCATTGTACTCATTGAACCTCTACCTAATAAAGCAGGTAGAAAGATTGAAATTTCATCCACAGTGATGCAGCAGTTTGGTGCTAGTTTCAGACAAATTGTAACCGACATGCTTGATCAGTATGATATGACAGATATTCATTTGATTGCGAAGGATAAAGGGGCTTTGGAGCCTACGATAAAAGCTCGTCTTGAAACAGCCATTAAACGATCAATTGGTCAACAGGAAGGAACCTTGTAATTCAATATCAGGATGAAAAACTATAAGAATCGCAGAACAATGCTCTATATTCCCGGTAATAATCCAGCCATGATTCAGCAGGGAGGGATTTACGGAGCCGATAGTATTCTTCTTGATTTGGAAGATGCAGTTGCATTGAATCAGAAAGATGCAGCCAGAACATTGGTAAGAAACATGATCAAAGTGACAGATTTTTACGATGCAGAGGTGTGTGTCAGGGTCAATCACCTGAGTACGCCATTTGGTTTGGCAGATTTGGAGGAAATTGTCCCACTTCAGCCATCCGCGATCCGCTATCCCAAAACAGAATCTCCTGAAGAAGTAATTGAACTACTTAATATCATTGAACGCATTGAAGATCGTCATCATCTGCCGCACAATCAGATGACGCTGCATGCCATGATCGAAACCGCAATGGGTGTGCAAAACGTATTCAATATTGCTAGCAAATTCGTCAGAATTGATGCCATTACCATTGGTGGTCAAGATCTTACAGCCGATATGAATATTGTCTATACGCCGGATGGTGCGGGCATTGACTTTGCCCGTAAGCGGATTGTGATGGCTGCAAAGGCAAGCCACATCGATGTGATCGACACAATTTTCCCTGATGTGAACGACGAAGAAGGTTTGCGCAGAGAAACAGAGTATGCACGGAAGATTGGTTTTACTGGCAAAGCAGTAATCAATCCAAGGCAGATCGATGTTGTTCATGAGGTCTTTACGCCCACTGAAGAGGAGATCAGGAAAGCTTACCACATTGTCAAAGAGTTCCTGGCCAACAGCGCAGCAGGTATCGGTGTATTTGCCATTGACGGCAAAATGGTGGATGCACCCATCGTAGCCCGGGCACAATATGTACTCAGGCTTGCTAATGTAAAGGTGGGATAAAAACGGAAACACGAAGAGAAATAAATTAGAACGAGAATCTTATTAACATGATAAATAGTCTAGGCAGGGAGATCCCGGCATACATTGAGGGAATCGGTAAACTGGAACCTTTTCAGGGAGCACTAACCAAGTTGAGCAAAGGTTGGATGGATGAACCAACAATTCCTGCGCCCAACAAGGCATATCTCCCACATCAAAGCAAACTTTGTAAAACTCTTGAAGAGGCGATCATCAGAAGTAATCCGCACAACGGAATGACGGTTTCTTTTCATCATCATCTGAGAAATGGGGATATTTTGCTGGTCCAAACGCTCACAATTCTTCATAACATGGGAATTCGCGAGATTACTTTGGCTTCTTCATCGCTAAATGAATGCCATGATCCAATCCTTCCGTATTTGGTTGATGGTACTGTAACCCGCATTTTTTCGTCGGGTATCAGGAGTGAACTGGGCAAGGCGATTGCTTTGGGAGTTCTGGACACACCCGTAGTGATTCATTCCCACGGAGGGAGGGTGCGCTGCATTCATACCGGGAAAATTCAGATTGATTTGGCAGTCATTCCTGCTTCAGCTGCCGACTGTGAAGGCAATGCAACAGGATCACACGGAAAATCGGCTTTTGGTTCCATCGGTTATGCTGTCATTGATGCCCGTTATGCCAAGCAGGTGATTGTTGTGACAGATAATCTGGTTAACTTTCCCTGTATCCCACTCTCTATTTCACAAAATTTTATTGACCATGTAGTGTTGGTAGATTCCATCGGGGATGCTTCAAAAATTGCTACCGGAACAACTCGTATAACCAACTCTCCCATGGATTTAAGAATTGCCAAACTGGCGGCAGATGTGATCGAGCATTCCGGATTTTTCGTACCCGGATTTGCTTTTCAGGTAGGTGCGGGAGGTGCTTCATTGGCTGTTGCAAAATTCATCCGTGAAAAGATGAAGACAAGAGGCTTAAAAGGAAGTTTTATGCTTGGAGGAATCACCTCCTATTGTGTGGATATGCTCAATGAAGGGTTGTTCGAGACGATCTTTGATGTGCAATCATTTGATGCAGTAGTAAGTAACTCATTATTGAACAATCGTCATCACATCGAAATTCCTGCAGCTTTATATGCCAATCCTTTTAATTGTGGCTGTATTACCAATAAAATCGATGTGGTTGTACTTGGTGCACTTGAGATTGATGTAGATTTCAATGTCAATGTAATCACCGGATCGGAAGGAAAGATCCGTGGTGCTTCAGGAGGCCATTCAGATACAGCTTCAGGTGCAAAACTTACAGTGGTCGTATGTCCCTCTTTCCGTGGTCGCATTCCGATTATTAAAAAGAGGGTTCATACCATTGTTACCCCGGGAGAAACGGTTCACGTATTGGTCACTGAGCGTGGTATCTGTGTGAATCCTGTATTTAAAGAGCTGGAAGCCAATCTCCGTAAAGCCGGACTTAACATCAAGGATATCCATGATCTGGAAATTGAGGTGGATAAAATTACAGGGATTCCTGCTCCACTTGAATTCACAGATAAGATCGTCGGCATTGTTGAATACCGCGATGGAACCATTATTGACGTGATTCATCAACTCAAGGAGAAGTGAAGGAGAAATGGGAAAAGTTGAAATGGAGAAACAAGGAAGCAGAGAAGCAGAGAAACGGAGAAACGGAGTAGTGGAGAAAGGATTAAATTAATTTTAGGAGGAGCAAAATCGAACCACTAAATTCTATATTGGAAGCTCGTGAGCAGAGGATGGCACTTAAGAAATCTCTTGGGGAGAAAGGGTTGCCATGTTTGAGCTTTAGCCTGAATATTCCTGGATTTCCGAAAAGCAGTTCTACTATCAAACGTTTTTTTGGGCTATGCTTAACCGAATTGAAATACCATTTAAGATCTCACCTGATAGAAATTCATTTAAAGGAAGCTGTTGAGATTTGCGACCCTGCAGGTGATTTCTTTTTGGTTCCATTCTCGGAAGGAAGACTGAGCTTACCTAACATCAAACTAATCTGTGAGGATTTTGAAGAACACCATCCGTGTGGTAGGTTTTTAGATGTTGATATAAATGATCAACTGGGAAATATATTATCATCTGGGAAATCGAAGTTGTGTTTTTTCTGTCAAGCTCAGCCAGCCATCGAATGCAGACGAGCAAATTTTCATGATCAGGAAGAAGTGAGAACTTATATGTTTGAGAAAATGGCAGACTATTGCCGGGTACGAAGAGAGGCTCAAATTGCAAAAAGGCTTTCATCTTTTGCCCTCAGAGCAATTCTTAGCGAAATCTCGCTAACACCAAAACCAGGCTTGGTAGACAAACTCAGCAATGGCAGCCATGCAGATATGGATTTTCAGACTTTTATCAACTCTTCTGCTGCAATTTCGGGATGGTTTGAAGAACTGTTCAGAGTAGGTCTCAACTTTAAGGATGACAAACTCACAAAGGCACTCCCTGTGATCAGGAATATTGGATTGCAGATGGAATCAGCCATGTACGAAGTTACAGACCATGTCAATACCCAAAAGGGAATCATTTTCTTGATGGGAATTTCCTTATTTTCCTGCGGGATACTTTACGCTGAAAGTGACCGGTTTGAAATGGATTTGTTTCGCGGTATAGTTAAGGATATCTGCAAAAATCTTGTCAGGAAGGAGCTCACTAATACTGCGAAGCCAGAAAATTCTCATGGCGAAGATGTTTTTCAAAAGTATGGTTTCAGTGGGGCGAGGGGTGAAGCGGAATCAGGATTTGAAACAGTATTTGAAATAGGCCTACCGCAATTGGCTAATATGCTTAAGATGAACGATCAGGCCCTGACCAATTGCTTTCTGGCAATTGCATCCAGAAACAACGATACCAATATTCTATATCGAGGCGGACCTGATGAGTTAAAATCATTTCAGGAACTCTGCAAAACCGCGTTGGATTGCTTTGCCGACACCAACTATGCTGCCATCGGAGAGTTCTGTTGGCAGAAAAATATTTCGCCAGGCGGCTCTGCCGATTTGCTGGCCATTTCAATTTTTCTGTGGCTTGTGATGAATGAGGCAGATACAGATTAAATTTCACTATTGATACCCGAAAAATGACTTTTGAAGATACAGATTTTCGCCAGGAAACCCTCGATCTCGACAATCCATTTGACGTTAAGCTGGTTGGTGGATTTCTCTCTGAACTTGGTTTTGATTTCGACCCAACAGAGGTTGAATGTACGATGATTGTATACAACCTGAAGGGAGAATTGGTAGGAACCGGTTCACATCTGGGGCGAATATTGAAATATGTAGCAGTCTCTCCAAAATACCGTGACACCACTGCTTTTGCTTTAATTGTTACCTACATGACAGAAAAGCTTTTGAAGATTTACAAGCATACCTTCGTTTTTACACGACCTGAAAATTCGGTTAGGTTTCGCGGATTAGGCTTTGCAGAAATAGCTTCTGCATCACCTCTGTTTTCCTTGCTTGAGTTTGGCTTTGATTCGATCCTGACTTATCAGGAGTACCTTAAGCCATTGAAAAGGCCAACTTTAACTGATGCGATTGCTGCCATCGTTGTCAATTGCAATCCTTTTACAAACGGGCATAAATTCCTGATCGAAAAGGCTGCATCTGAGAATGAGCTTGTTTACCTTTTTGTGGTTGAAGAAGATCTTTCGTCTTTCCCTTTCCTGGTAAGATGGGACTTAATTGAGAAAGGAATATCTCACCTCAAGAATGTTTGCATGGTTCGAGGCGGGATGTATATAGTTTCAGGGTCAATTTTTCCTGCTTATTTTCTCAAAAATGAAACAATCAGCGATGTGATGGAAAAGCAAGCCGAATTGGATGTCCGGATCTTTGCCAATTATGTCGTGCCTGTTCTTGGAATAAAAAAGAGATATATAGGTACCGAAAAGTATTGTGCAACCACAGCAGCCTACAACCAGGCCATGAAAAATATTCTTCCTTCCTTTGGCGTGGAGGTGATTGAGGTAATGAGAAAAGTAGCAATGCCCGGGACTTCAAAGCTCCCCATTTTTATTAGTGCCTCCAATATCCGCCAGGCTATAAAAACAGATAAGCTGGATGAAGTCCTGGATTTTCTGCCGGACTCAACACGGGAATTTCTCTTTTCAGATGCGTCACTGGATATTCGTATGAAAATAAAAACAGGTGAGGGAAGACATTAAATAGTTACTTCACTCATAGCTTCCGGAATTTCAATATTGCTGAATCCGGCAGCTTCCATTTGTCCTTTGTAGAAAAGCTGGGTGTCATAATCGCCATGTACCAGAAATACTTTTTTGATGGCCAATTTATCCTGACAGTTCAAAAACGCCAGCATCTCATTGTAATCCCCATGACCACTAAATGCTTCAATTCGTGCAATTTCTGCGTTGACACTGTATTGTGTTCCAAAGATGGAAACATTTTTTTCGCCATCTACCAATCGGGCTCCCAAAGTACGAGGTGCGCAATAACCAACCACCAATATGGTGTTTTTTGGATTGGAGATATTGTTGGCCAGATGGTGCTTAATCCGTCCGGCCTCCATCATTCCTGAGGCTGATATTATAATACAAGGTTTCTTAAAAGAGTTTAACTTTTTGGAATCGTTGGTGGCCGTGATGTAATGAAGAGAATTGAATCCAAAAGGGTCATCGTCAGTTTCAACTACTTTCAACACTTCATCATTGAAACATTCCGAATGGAGTCTGAAAATAGTCGTTGCATTGACTGCGAGCGGACTATCTACGTAAATCTGAATCTTTGGCAACAATCCTGCATTGTAGAATTTATTGAGGCTGAAGACAATGTCCTGAGTCCTGCCAATGGCGAAGGAAGGAATAATTAATTTCCCCTGCTTTCTCACACATGTATCATTAACCACTTTGAGTAAATCTTCCTCGGCATGTGAGAATTGCTGGTGCAATCTATTCCCGTAAGTTGATTCTGTGATCAGATAATCACACTGTCTGAAAGCGTCTGGTGATCTCAATATCTTACTGACAGTCCGTCCTATATCACCGGTATAAGCAATCCTTACTGTTTGACCGTTCTCAGTAATTTCAAGTGAGGCGGTACCTGCTCCCAGCAAGTGTCCATTGTTGGTAAAACGAACCTTTACACAATCGTCGATATAGAATTTTCGATTGTAGGCAATTCCTATGAAAAGCTTCATGCATTCTTTTGCGATATCAGATGTATAAATTGGCTCAACCGGCTCCAAACCGTGTTTGATGCGCTTCTTGTTGAACCACTTGACATCAAGCTCCTGAATATGACCGCTATCTGCCAGCATGATGGCGCAAAGGTCGCGGGTCGCATTTGTGCAAATGACTGATCCTTTGAAACCAAGCTTGTAAACAAATGGTATTAATCCTGAATGGTCTATGTGAGCATGAGTTAGGATGATGTGGTCAATTTCTCTCGGGTCAAATCCGAGGTTGCGGTTTGAGGAATCAGTTTCCATTCCTTTTCCCTGAAACATACCACAATCCAGAAGAATTTTCTTTCCACTATTCAATGTGATCAAATGTTTGCTTCCCGTGACTTCGCGTGATGCACCAATAAATTTTATCTTCATCTCAGTCGTATTATGTTTCCTTGTTCTCCCGTATTTTCATCTGATGGGAAGATTAAAGTTAATCATTTATATTTTATGAAAGCCTTCAATCACAATAAAATAAAACGCCCTTCCAATAAAGGAAGAGCGTTTAAAAAATTAGATTTCTGAAGTCCGTGATTAATCTTCAGTCTGAGTGGCAGCATATGTTTTGAGCAGTTCGTCCTGAACCTCGGCCGGTACCTTTTCGTAGCTGGCAAATTTCATTTTGAACATCGCACGACCCTGAGTTACCGAACTTAAAGTAGTAGAATATTTATTCATCTCCTTTAAAGGAACCTTGGCAACAATTTTCTCAAAACCTTTTTCAGAAGTCATTCCCATGATCAGGGCACGACGGTTTTGAAGATCACCCATTACATCACCCATGCGATCACCCGGAACCAGAACTTCAACGTCGTAGATTGGCTCCAGAATCTTGGCGCCAGCTTTTTTGAAAGCCTGACTAAAAGCATTTCTTCCGGCTAAACGAAATGAGATTTCGTTGGAGTCGACAGGGTGCATCTTGCCTTCATAGATACAGACACGAATGTCGCGGGCATATGATCCGGTTAGCGGACCTTCTTCCATTTTTTCCATGATCCCTTTCAAAATGGCAGGGTGGAACCGTGCATCGATTGATCCACCAACGATGCAGTTGCAGAAGACAAGCTTTCCACCCCAAGGCAGTTCAGTTACCTCTGTTCCGCGAAGGCTCACCTTCATTTCCTTGCCATCAATGACAAACATGGTAGGGGCTGGCATTCCTTCTTCAAATGGTTCAATGACCATGTGAACTTCACCAAACTGACCCGATCCACCACTCTGTTTGCGGTGACGATAGTCGGCCTGAGCTATCTTGGTTATCGTTTCGCGATAGGGGATTTTGGGATTTAAAAACTGAATATCAATTTTATAGACATTGTCGAAATACCATTTCAAGGTATTGATATGGTATTCTCCCTGGCCATGGATTAAGATTTGTTTTAGCTCTTTGGAGTATTCGATAATATAGGTAGGATCTTCTTCGTGCAACCTATGCAGGTACTCACCCATTTTCTCTTCATCCGATTCGTTAACAGCTTTGACGGCAGTAGTATATCTCGGAGCAGGGAATTGAATAGGAGGGAATTCGATCTCCGCATCTTTATCACAAAGAGTGTTGTTGTGTTTAACGTCTTTTAATTTGACAGTTGCACCGATGTCGCCGGCTACCATCTCAGTGACTTTGTTTCTGGTTTTTCCGGCAACGCAGAAAATCTGAGAGATACGCTCTTTTGAGTTTTTGGCCATATTGGTAAGATCCATTCCTTCCTTCAATGTACCTGAGATGACCTTAAAATATGTTACTTCACCAACGTGCTGTTCCAGAGAAGTCTTGAAACAATATATCGAAGTCGGACCTTTTGTGCTGATAGGGATCAATTTCCCGTCAACAGTTTCAACTGGTGCCAGTTCGCCCGGATCCGGAGCTACATTGACGATGAAGTCCATCAGACGACGAATTCCCATGTCTTTCGCTGCACAGGTACAAAAGACAGGGAACAAGCCTCGTGAAAGCATGCCCAGCTTCAGCCCCTTCTTCATTTCATCCTCATTGAGAGAGCCCTGATCAAAAAATAGTTCCATCAAAGCTTCATCATTCTCAGCTGCCATTTCTACAAGAGCATTGTGGTATTCTTCTGCTTTATCCATTTCGGAGGCAGGAATATCCAAAACTTCAGGTTTTCCACCCTGTGGACCCCATTGAAGCATTTTCATTTTTAGGACATCAATGGCTTTGTTGTATCCTAAACCTGGATTGACGGGGTATTGTACGATTGCAAGCTTATTCCCAAAGGTGGTTTTGGCCATCTCAAGGGTGTTTTCCCAGTTGCTGTTTTCGTGATCAAGATGATTGATGACAAAAATCAGTGGTTTATGAAATTTTTCGGCATTTCGATTGGCAATTTCAGTACCAACTTCAACTCCGTTAACAGCATTAAAGACCAGCAAACCAGTGGCGGCTACACTTAATGCAGGTATTACTCCACCGACGAAATCGTCCATCCCTGGAGTGTCGATGATGTTGATTTTGCATCCTTCGAATTCGGTATAAAGAACGGTTTCATGCACCGAGTTGCCATACTCTTGCTCGACGAGATTGTAATCAGATGCAGTATTCTTGCTCTTTACGTCACCTCTGCGATTGATAATCCCACCCTCGAAGAGCATGGCTTCTACAAGGGTGGTTTTCCCGGCGCCCGAATTTCCGAGCACTGTAATGTTCCTGATTTCACTGGTTTGGTATACTTTCATGAGAGTAAAAATTTAAATAAAATTGTCTGGTTCTTTAGAAAACTTATTTCAATCCCTTCAAAAATAGAAATTATTTAAAATCAACCGACCAACGCTGGAATTTTCGATTTTAGAATTTAGAATTTAGAATTTCGAAAAATTTGCAACCGGCGTAATATCAGAGGAATGGTAGGTTTCAATGATCATCAGTTTCCTGATTTTTATGTTACTAAACATGTTATTCTTTGTTGAATGGATAAATGAGATCCTTTAATTTTTTTGTTTTCTCGTCTATTAGTAGCGAAGGTGATGTCCTGATAAATTTTGCATATTTGCATTTAACCAAAGCTTATTTTGCCGGATGCGACGATTTCCTTTTTTCAAACAACTGGATGCCATGGATTGCGGTCCTTCTTGTCTGAGGATGATTGCCAAGTTTTATGGCAAGAATTTTTCGTTGCAAACGATTCGTGACAGAAGTTCGCTGACGCGCGAAGGAGTTTCATTACTTGGATTGTCAGATGCGGCAGAATCCATTGGTCTCAGATCCGTTGGCGCAAGGGTGAGTTTTAAGCAACTTTCTGAAGAGTTGCCACTACCAGTGATTGTGCACTGGAAAAGTGAGCATTTCATTGTGGCTTATGCCGTTAAAAGTGGCAATGTGCATGTTGCTGATCCTGCCTTTGGATTAATTAAATATTCGAGAGAAGATTTTTTAAAAGGCTGGAGTGGAACAGTCAATGAAGATAAAGCCACAGGATTGGTATTGATTGTCGAACCTACTCCGAATTTTTATCAGTTGGAGGATGAGAAAATTGATAAATCTTCCTTCACCTACTTGTTTACCTATTTCCGGAGTCAGAAAAAGTTTATCAGGCAGCTGTTCCTGGGATTATTACTTGGAAGCTTGTTCCAGCTGGTCTTTCCTTTGCTAACTCAAGCGATGGTTGATGTTGGTATTAACAATCAGGATATTGGTTTTGTCACATTGATTCTTATCGCCCAACTGATACTATTCGTTTCTCAAACTTCTGTCGAATTTTTTAGAAGTTGGATTTTGCTACATCTTACCACCAGATTGAATATTTCGCTTATATCTGATTTTCTCATCAAATTGATGAAGCTTCCCATTGCATTTTTTGATACCAAGATGGTAGGTGATTTACTTCAACGCATTGGAGACCATACTCGTATTGAGAATTTTATAACTAACCAGACATTGAATGTGCTTTTTTCGATGGTCAACCTTTTGGTATTTTCTATCGTGCTCGCAGTTTACAGTTGGTCCATCCTTTTGATCTTTTTATTGGGCAGTTTTTTCTACGTTTTGTGGATTGTCCTTTTCCTAAAAAGGAGAAGAGAACTTGATTTTCACCGTTTTCGACAGCTGTCGGAGAATCAGGCAAAATTGATTGAATTAATCACAGGAATGCAAGAGATTAAACTGAACAATTGCGAAAAGCAAAAAAGATGGGAGTGGGAAAGAATTCAGGCAAGGCTATTTAAAGTTAACATCAGTCGATTGTCGTTGAGTCAAACCCAGACAATCGGATCTTCATTTATCAATCAGCTAAAAAATATTCTCATCAGCTTTTTGGCGGCCAAATTGGTCATTGATGGTCATATTACAATTGGAGCAATGGTCGCTGTAGCCTACATTATTGGACAAATGAATGCCCCTTTGGCCAACCTGATGGATTTTATTCAGACGGCTCAGGATGCAAAAATTTCCCTGGAACGTTTCAATGAGATTCATTTAAGGAAGAACGAAGAGAGTATTGAGGAACAGAAGATTACTGATTTACCTGAAAACCAAGACATTTCAATCAAGGATGTTTCTTTTCAATATGAAGGACCGCGTTCACCGATGGTTTTAAAACAGATCAACTTAACTATTCCGGCTAACAAGACAACAGCGATAGTTGGAATGAGTGGCAGTGGAAAAACTACGCTTATCAAATTATTACTTGGATTCTATCCCCCAGTTGTAGGTTCAATTTCTGTTGGAGGAGCAGATTTGAATCAACTCTCAACTTCGTTCTGGCGCAGAAAGTGTGGGGTTGTTATGCAGGATGGGTTTATTTTTTCTGATACTATAGTTAATAACATTACTGTCGGTGATGATACAGTTGATCGAGGCCGCCTCCTTGAGGCAGTACGAATGGCCAACATACAGGAATACATCGAATCCCTGCCTCTGGGATATCAAACTAAAATTGGTCAGGAAGGTGTTGGCTTGAGTCAGGGACAAAAGCAACGAATTTTAATTGCACGCTCAGTTTATAAAAATCCCGGTTTTCTTTTTTTTGATGAAGCAACCAATGCTCTGGATGCAAACAACGAAAAAGTAATACTTGAAAACATGAACGATTTTTACAAAAATAGAACTGTCGTTGTTGTGGCGCATCGTTTAAGCACAGTTAAGAATGCGGATCAGATTGTCGTTTTGAGAAAAGGTGAAATAGTTGAAAAGGGAGGGCATGAAGATTTGATCAAACTGAAGGGGCACTACTGGCATTTGGTTAGGAATCAACTGGAACTGGGGTCATGATTTAAAGGATAAAGGATAAAGTGTATGGGGAATGAATTTTAGAATGGAGGATTTCCTTTGAATGAATAATAATCTTAGGTATGACGAAAAAGATAGAAGAGATTGAACTACACAGCAAAGAGGTTCACGATTTGCTTGGCAGAGTGCCTTCCTGGATCATTAGGAATGGCATGATTATGGTCGTCGTTATCCTATTTATCTTATTCACTGGAAGTTTGATTTTTAAATATCCGGATATAATTTCAGCCCCGGTTGTTGTGGCTATTGATGTTAATGATTCCACAGCATTTACCGGATTGGTAAAATTGAAATTTAGCATTTCTGAAAAAGTAAAAATCGGTCAGCAAGTTAATTTGAAGTTTGTCAGTTATCCTTATTTGGAATTTGGGCTTTTAAAAGGGATTGTAAGGAAGATATCATCCGCACCTACCGGTGATTATTACGCTTTGGAAGTAGGTCTTCCCGACAAACTGAACTCGACATATGGAAAGAAATTTGAATTTAAGCATGAATTAATTGGGACAGCTGAAATTATTACTGATGATCAAAGTTTGCTAGAACGGATTCTCCGTCCTATAAGAAACGTTTTAAAACTTAACCACTAAGAGCTAACCGCTAGCTACTAAAAGCTGGCAGCTTATAAAATCACTTTTTTTTATTCCAGTAGTGTATTTTCCAAAGAAATGTGTACTTTTGCAGTCCATTTTGGAGAGGTTTTGCGAGGTAATAATGTGTTAAATTGCAGAACTTACGGGGAATTGCGAGGTTTTCCGTGTGAAATATGTGTGTATTTTTTATTAAAAATTAAAAAACGTTTATGCCTACTATTCAACAGTTAGTACGTAAAGGAAGAGTAAATATCGAAGACAAAAGTAAGTCTCCGGCATTAAACTCTTGTCCGCAGCGTAGGGGCGTGTGTGTACGTGTATACACAACGACGCCTAAGAAGCCAAATTCCGCCATGCGGAAGGTTGCCAGGGTTAGGCTGACCAATGGCAAAGAGGTGAATGCCTATATTCCGGGTGAAGGGCACAATTTGCAGGAGCACTCAATTGTTCTTGTACGTGGTGGTCGTGTAAAAGATCTTCCTGGAGTTCGTTACCATTTAATTCGTGGTGCACTTGATACTGCAGGTGTTGAGGGTCGCAAGCAACGTCGTTCCAAGTATGGCGCAAAACGCCCAAAACCAGGACAAGTAGCTGCAACAACTAAAAAGAAGAAATAATTAAGTAAGAAACATTAGTTATTAGTTTGGAGGTTTGGGTGAGTAAGGGCATGTCTTGAATGTGCTGTATAACTGAAGACTTAAAAACAACCGATTCGAATAACACAAACAATTTGTAACTAAGATGAGAAAAACAAAACCAAAAAAGCGGATCATTCTTCC
>JBAXED010000032.1:0-40421 GCA_037140615.1 Prolixibacteraceae bacterium | reverse complement strand
CCAAACGTTGGCAAGTCGACTTTGATGAACGCCATGGTGGGGGAGAAGCTTTCGATTATCACATCGAAAATGCAGACAACCCGTCATCGCATCAAGGGAATTGTCAATGGTGAGGATTTTCAGATCGTATATTCTGATACGCCCGGAATTTTAAAACCTGTCTACAAGCTTCAGGAGAGCATGCTTAAAACGGTGGATACCGCTTTGAGCGATGCAGATGTTTTGCTTTATGTCACAGATATGGCAGAGAGCATCGACAAAAATATTGAATACCTCGATAAATTGAAGATGGCGGAGGTCCCGGTGATGATCTTGATCAACAAGATCGATCTGACCGACCAGCCCGCATTGATTAAGCTCGTGGAACAGTGGAAAGTGCTGGTACCCAATTCGGAAATAATCCCAATCTCGGCCAAGGAGAAGTTTAACCTGGAATATGTATTTGCGCGTATTCTGGCCATCCTTCCTGAGGGATTGCCCTATTTTCCGAAAGATGAACTGACCGATCGCAATGAACGTTTCTTTGCCCAGGAAATTATTCGTGAGAAGATTCTTCTTTTCTACGATAAAGAAGTTCCGTATTCGGTGGAGATAGAGGTAGAATCCTTCAAGGATGAAGAGAAGATTCTCAAAATTGCAGCGGTCATACATGTGTCGCGCGAAACCCAGAAGGGGATTATTATTGGTCACCGGGGAGAAGCCTTGAAAAGGGTAGGTACCTCAGCACGGATAGACATGGAAGAATTTTTCAGCAAGAAAGTTTTTCTCGAACTATTCGTCAAAGTGACCAAAGAGTGGCGTGACAAGGAGATCCAACTTCGTAATTTTGGATACGAACAACAATAAGGCACTATTTTCATTTCATGAGCAACATCATTGCAATCGTTGGACGCCCAAACGTAGGCAAATCCACTTTTTTTAACAGGCTAACCGAGTCCAGAATGGCCATCGTTGACGATGAGCCGGGGGTTACCCGTGACCGTAACTATGGTAAATCCGTTTGGAACGGCAAAGAATTTTCAGTGATCGATACCGGAGGATATGTATCAGGATCTGATGATGTATTCGAAGGCGAAATCCGCCGTCAGGTTAATCTTGCCATTGGTGAGGCCGACCTGATTCTATTTCTTGTTGACGTAGAAATGGGTGTCACCGATCTCGATCAGGAGGTGAACAACATGCTTCGTAAAAGCAAGAAACCTTACATGACGGTGGTGAACAAGGTCGACAACCACAAGCGCGCCCTGGATGCCAATGAATTTTATAACATGGGAGTTGAGGAGATTTACTGTGTTTCCTCCATCAATGGTTTGGGAACTGGCGATCTGCTCGACGAAGTGGTGAAACACTTCCCTCCACCGGTCGAAGAGGTTGAAGAATCTCATATTCCTGTCATTGCTATTGTTGGTCGACCTAACGTAGGAAAGTCCTCGACCATCAATACCCTCATTGGCGAAGAACGCCATATCGTCACTGAAGTGGCAGGAACAACCCGTGATTCAGTGGCACAACGCTACACCAAATTCGGATATGATTTTATCCTGATTGACACAGCGGGTTTGCGCAAAAAAGCGAAAGAAAAGGAAGACGTCGAATTCTATTCTGTGATGAGGTCTGTCAGAACCATTGAAAATTCTGATGTCTGTATCATGATGCTGGATGCAACCCGTGGGGTGGAAGCGCAGGATGTCTCAATTTTTCACCTGATTCACCGCAACAAAAAAGGGGTTGTGGTGGTTGTGAACAAATGGGACCTTGTTGAGAAAGACAACAAAACCATGAAGGAGTTTGAGGCTCAGATTTATGAAAAATTTGCACCTGTCACAGACGTGCCGATTGTCTTCAGCTCTGCCGTGACCAAGCAGCGAGTCCTGAAAATTTTGGAGGAAGCCATGCGTGTATATAACAACAAAACAAAGCATGTTCCCACATCAAAATTAAACGAACTATTGCAGGAAGCTCTTGAGGGATTTGCCCCGCCAGCCTACAAAGGGAAATACATCAAGATCAAATATGTGACACAATTGCCAAGATACCAAACTCCCTGTTTTGCCTTCTTCTGCAATCTGCCACAATATGTTAAAGATCCATACAAACGTTACCTTGAGAACAAAATCAGGGCAACGTTCGATTTTACTGGAGTTCCTATTCAACTTTTCTTTAGACAGAAGTAGTTGATGCATAATCATTTTCTATAACATGAAGATGATTACAAATTACAAATTGAAGATTACAAATTACCATGGAAAAAGTATTTGAGCATTAAGCCTTATTTTTTCCGCAACACACACAAAATGCAATTCAATGAAATGGGGCTTGACCCCCGAATCCTCAAAGGGATTGAAGCGATGGGCTTCGAAACACCTTCACCAATTCAAGAGCAATTTATTCCGGTATTTTTACAAGAACCGAAAGACATCGTCGGACTGGCACAGACCGGTACCGGCAAAACAGCAGCTTTTGGTCTGCCGATTTTACAAACCATCAACCTTGCCAACAGGGTTCCTCAGGCCTTGATCCTGAGTCCAACCCGTGAGCTGTGCGTACAGATTGCACGGGAGATAAAAGAATATTCCCAATTCATGCCCGAGATTGTCATCACACCGGTTTATGGTGGAGCAGACATGGGCGCCCAGGTAAAGGCCTTGCGTGCAGGGACTCACATCATCACTGCTACACCCGGCAGGATGCATGACATGATCCGCAAAAACAAGGTGGATCTGTCGCAAATATCGATCCTCGTTCTGGATGAGGCCGATGAAATGTTGAACATGGGATTCCAGGAGGATGTCGATGCCATTCTGGCAATGACGCCTAAGGAGAAAAACACCTTGCTTTTCTCGGCGACCATGCCGAAAGAGGTGGCTGCCATTGCCAAAAATTACATGACCAATCCGCTGGAGATTGCGGTTGGCAAGAAGAACAGTGGTGCTGACAATGTGGAGCATATCTACCACATGGTTCATGCCAAAGACAGGTATCTTGCGCTCAAAAGAGTGCTGGATTTCGTGCCGGAAGTTTATGGCATCGTATTCTGCCGCACGCGTCAGGAGACAGGGGAGGTAGCTTCCCAGCTTATCACCGATAATTATAGTGCTGAAGCATTGCATGGCGATTTGAGTCAGCAGCAGCGTGACTTTGTGATGGATAAATTCCGCAACCGCGGGGTACAGATTTTGGTGGCTACTGACGTGGCAGCCCGCGGACTCGATGTGGACAACCTGACCCACGTAGTTAACTACAATCTTCCTGATGACTCTGAAAACTATATCCACCGAAGCGGACGTACCGGCCGGGTTGGAAAATCAGGTATTTCAATTTCGATCATCCACTTAAAAGAGCATGGACGTATCCGGATGATTGAAAAGAGCATTGGCAAAAAATTCATTCGTAAACCAGTTCCATCCGGCAAAGAAATCTGCGAAAGACAGCTGTTTTTCCTTACTGATAAATTGCAGGAGGTGACAGTAAACGAGGAGGAGATCGCACCATATTTACCTGCTGTTTACGAGAAATTCGACAATCTTTCAAAAGAGGAGCTGATCAAACACATTGTTTCCTTGGAGTTTAACCGCTTCCTGGATTATTATGGCAATACGCCGGATCTGAATATTCCGGATGGACACGAAGAACGCAGAAGTCCGAGGGTAGTTGTCACCGAAGGGCTGACAAAGTTCAGACTGAATGTAGGCTTGGCTAAAGGCATTTCACCAAAAGAGGTGATCGGTTTCGTGGTCGATGCCACAGGCAGAAGAAATGTCGAGATAGGCAGGATCGATCTTTTCGGCAGTTATTCCGTTGTTGAGGTGGAAGATGCGGCCGGCAAGGCACTTCTTCGCAATTCGAGGGGAATGTCCTTCCGTGGAACCTTCTTCGACGTCGAAGTTTTTGAGGAGAACCGCGATGACAGGTCTTTCCGCGGCAGACGCAGTGGAGGCTTTTCCAGACCGGAAGCCAGGACGGATTTCAAAAGGATTGAGCGGAAGAGGAGGTACTAAGAAGTACTTAGAGTACTTAGAATACTTAAAGTACTTAGAGTTAGGTACTCCAATCATTGGAGTCCTTAACTCTAAGTACTCCAAACTCCAAGTACTTTAGGCACTCTAGGCACTTTAGTTCACTTTAGGCACTTCTTCATTGAAACAGCGTCAGAAACCTATGCGGCGGAGGGGTCTCGAAACTGAGTTCTTCACCGGTGATCGGGTGTTTGAAGGCCAGAATGTTGGCATGAAGGCAGGTGCGGCGCAGCGGATTTAATTTTGAGCCATATTTTTTATCACCCGCAACTGGGTGACCCAGCTCTTTCATGTGCACCCGTATCTGGTTTTTGCGGCCTGTCTCAAGTTCTACCTCCAGGAGTGAAAATTCTTCACCTCTCTTCAGTACTTTGTAATGGGTAATGGCTTCATCTCCCTCTCCCGGAACTTTTGTTGAATACATGAAAAGCATTTTATTCTCTTTCAGGAAAGAGCGGATGGTATCTTCATCTTTCTCGACATAACCTTCAACTACAGCGATATAGGAACGTCTGATTACTGCTTCCTGCCACTCTTTTTGCATGATCTCCTGCACCTTTTCGCTCTTGGCAAACATCATCACTCCGGAAGTATCGCGGTCGAGCCGGTGAACAACAAAGATTCGGTTGGTTGGATCCTCCTTTTTGACATGTGTACTCAGGATGGAATAGGTGGTCAGCAGTTTCTCCTTGGCAGTGGCGATTGAAAGCATGCCAGCCTCTTTATCAATGACGATCAGGTACGGGTCTTCAAACAAAATACGTACTCCGCGAAGGCGCTTTTGTTCGGATACGACACCCCAGTTAATCGTAACAAGCTGATTTGATTCGAGAGGATAGTCGAACTGTGTTATGGTATGTATTCCCACCGAAACCTGCCTGTGGGCCAGCAACGATTTAACAGTTGTTCGGCTCTTGCCTTTCAGTTGTTCAATCAAAAACTCCATCAAACGTGAGGGTTTTGCGACTGTCAGCTGAGTTAATTTTTCTTTTTGTTTGCCTGCAGGATTTGTACTCATTGCGGGTTTTGAGATGGAGTAAAATTTATTTCGGAAAGGAAGGAGTCAAACGATTCATCGTACTTAAATCCCTTTGAAGTGAGTAGTTCGTAGAATTTTTTGATGGTTTTGGTGCTTTCCCGCTTTGGGTAATTTTCAATGTACTGAAGGTAGGAATTCTGGTAAGCCGGCTCAAGCATCTTGGTGTTTGTGGTGAAAAGTGGTAGTTGTTCCATTCCTGAAAGATAGGTTGTTAGCACATCTATGTATTGGGACTGGATCTCATCTTTTGCCACATATTCGGGGAATTTCAGCATAAAATCTTCCAATGCCACTATCTGAAGGGCAAGGGAATCGGGAGGTGAGACAGGTTGATTATTGATCGTGTAAAATCCTTTTGACAGGTTAATCTTAGTTTGCAAGTAGCTTTTACTGCTAGCGGTAAGCACGCCATTCAAATGATCCAGAACGAATTTCATATCATGCTCAAGGTAGAAATCGCCTTCATGGTAGTTGATTTGAATGGCATGAGAAGCAAGAAGGGAACTCATTTTTTGGGCTTCAGTCCGGTCTTCCTTGTTCTCAAATTGTTCCATAAGCTTGCGATTTCCCAACAGTTTATCTGAATAGTACTCTTGCATCACCGAAGTCATGAACTCATTGAAGGAGACGAGCATTGAATCCCTGCTCAAGGAGTCAGCCTTGTTGTTGGTGAAAATTATTAGCGCTCGGTCAATGTTTTGAAGATCGTTTCTGTCAAAATCCTCCAGAATGTTATTGTAAGCTGCATTACCAGGCACCGTAATCTGCGATAGCCTAAAGGCATTCATTACATCACTTTTGGCCGAAGTTGTTTCGCCGGTAGGTTTTTTATCCGGTTGTTTTGAGAAACAGCCTGATAATAAAAACGAAACAGTAGCCATACAGATAAATAATCTGCTGTATGATATGCTGAAACCTAACGGGATACCTTTTGCCATACTTATTTTAATCTTTCCTGGATTGCTTTGCTTTCTTTTTCAAAACCGGGTTTGTTCAGCAGAGCGAACATATTTTTCTTGTAGCTTTCTACTCCGGGCTGGTCAAACGGATTAACATCGAGGATGTAACCACTTATGCCACAGGCAATTTCGAAGAAGTATATCAGTTGTCCCAGATAATATTCATTTAATTTTGGGATTGAGATCCTGATATTGGGAACACCGCCATCCACATGGGCAATCGAAGTGCCTAGCTCAGCCATTTTGTTTACTTCATCAACTCGTTTACCTGCCAGGAAATTTAATCCGTCGAGATCAGCTTCATCTTCCGGCACAAGCACTTCGTTGTCAACCTCTTCAACTGAGAGAACTGTTTCAAACAAGGTTCTTTCCCCCTCCTGAATGTATTGTCCCATGGAGTGAAGATCGCTGGAGAAGTCAACGCTGCTTGGGTAAATGCCTTTGTTCTCTTTGCCTTCGCTTTCACCATAGAGTTGTTTCCACCATTCTGCGAAGAAGTGAAGTTTTGGATTGTAGTTGACAAGAATTTCGATTTTCTTGCCTGATTGGTATAGTGCATTTCTGGCAGCGGCATACTGAGCTGCAAGATTTTTTTCGTACGGAACGGAGGCATCACAGGCTTTTTCCATGTCTATCGCACCTTTGACCAAATCCCGGATGTTGAAGCCTGCCATTCCGATGGCAATTAGTCCGACAGGGGTAAGCACAGAGTAACGGCCGCCAACATCATCGGGTATGACAAAAGTTTTGTATCCCTCTTCTTTGGCCAACTTTTTAAGTGCTCCTCTTTCCTCATCGGTAACCGCAATGATTCTTTTACGGGCTTCATCGATGCCATATTTTTCTTCAAGATCCTGTTTTAGCAAGCGGAAAGCCAGGGCTGGTTCTGTGGTTGTTCCTGATTTGGAAATTACTGTGCATGCCCAATCTTTGCTATCCAGCAGATCGCGCAGTTCGAACAGATAATCTTCGCTGATGTTTTGTCCGGCGAAGACAATAAGTGGCGCCTCAAAGGAGCCTTTTATGGCGGCGAACGAGTCGGAAAGTGCATCGATGACGGCCTTTGATCCCAGGTAGGAGCCACCGATTCCAATAACGACAAATACTTCGAGATGTTTGACCTGAAGTTTTTGGACGGTTTTTTCTATATCTGCCAGTTCAACTTCAGAAATGGCACCCGGAAGATCAACCCATCCCAGAAAGTCACTGCCTTTGCCGGTTTTCTTGTGAAGGGCGAGGTTGGCAGCTTCTGTTTGGGCTTTGTATCCGTCTATTTTGGTTTTAGGAACAAAGCCATATACGTTTTTGAAATCAAGAGAAATGTTATTCATTATTGTTTTGTTTGTTGTCTTATTATTTGTTGAACAGGCTATTAGCTGTTAGTTTTTAGCTAATAGCTGTTAGCCTGCGGTTTAATATTTATTTGTTCATTCCATCCGACACGAACTAAGATCTTTTTTCGAGATAAGGGTGCGGACGGGTGCTCCTCAAATTTCTTTTCCAGGGGTTCCACCCCTGGCTACAAACAGTTCGCCACTCCGTGGCTAAACCCCAATTTTGCACCTATCAGTCTCCACGTCCCCCAGTCTCCCAGTCCCCCAGTCTCCCAGTCCCCCAGTCTCCCAGTCTCCACGTCTCCACGTCCTTCCTACCGAAGATACTCCGTCAGCAACCTCATCTCAATCGCTGGAGAGATATTCTCGTAAATGATGTTGTAGACGGTGTCCGTGATTGGCATGTTGATCCTGTACTGTTCGTTGAGCTCTTTGATGCTTTTTGTGGCGTAATATCCCTCAGCGATCATGTCCATTTCGAGCATGGCCGAGCGCACAGTATATCCCTTGCCGATCATGCTGCCAAAGGTGCGGTTTCTTGAGAAGTGCGAGTATCCGGTTACGAGAAGGTCGCCAAGATAGGCAGATGATTTGATGTCGCGGGTAATGGGATGGACGGTGTCCACGAAGCGTTTGATCTCCTGGATGGCATTAGACATGAGCACCGCCTGAAAATTATCGCCGTAACGCAGGCTGTGTGAGATCCCTGCAGCAATGGCCATAATGTTTTTAAGGACAGCCGAATACTCTGTTCCCCAGATATCATCCGAAATATGTGTGCGCAAAGAATTGCTTTCCAGTAACATGGCAAATTGGCGAGCCCTTTTAACATCCGGACTGGCAATGGTAAGGTAGGAGAGCAGATCTCTGGCTACTTCTTCAGCATGGCAGGGGCCGGCAATGACGCAAAATTGTTCGAAAGGAAGGTCGTAAAATTCGTGAAAAAATTCCCCTACGAAAAGATTTCCATCCGGGATGATTCCTTTGATGGCAGAAACGACGAATTTATCGCCGATTTCAGCGGTCATGTGGCGTAGTGTGTCTTTCAGAAATGCGGAAGGAGTCACAAAAACGAGTATATCTGAATCTTCTACAATCTGGTTGATATCGTTGTAGAAGTTGATTTTAGAAACATCAAATTCTACTGAGCGAAGGTAATTGGGATTGTGCCTGAATTTTTTGAAAAGCTCAATGCTTTCCGGACTGCGGATGTACCAATTTATTTCAGTGACATTGTACATCATCAATTTTGCAAGCGCAGTGGCCCAACTTCCGCTTCCTATAATTGCAACGCGGCTCTTTTCACTGATTTCCGTCATTCGTGTGAAATATTAGTTTAACCACTTCGTCACCTCATCCATGCCAGGGTTTACGAGACCGAGCTGATTTTTTTTGTTGTAACCGCAAAGATCATTGAACAACTTTGACGCCTTCACCTCTTTCAGCTGGGCCGTCTTTTTATAGTTCAGTTTGCGGAGTACTTCAACCCATCCGGCCGGTATTCCGAGCGCTTCAAACATTTCGGCCGTATCTTCCTCTGCTTTTTTCTCAGGTTTCATCTGGGGAAAGAGCAGCACATCCTGAATAGAGGATGAATTAGTCATTAGCATGGCCAACCGGTCGATTCCTATCCCCATGCCTGATGTTGGCGGCATTCCGTACTCCAGCGACCTGACAAAATCCATGTCAATAAACATCGCTTCATTGTCGCCTTTCTCTGATAACCTCAACTGTTCCTGAAATCTTTCGAGCTGGTCGATCGGATCGTTTAACTCGGAGTAGGCATTGCAAAGCTCCTTGCCATTGACCATTAATTCAAAACGCTCAGTCAGATCTGGATTGTCGCGGTGTTTTTTACACAATGGTGACATCTCGACCGGGTAATCCAGGATAAAGGTAGGCTGAATGTAGTTACCTTCACACTTTTCACCAAATAATTCGTCAATTATTTTTCCTTTACCCATCGTATCATCCACCTCAACGCCAATTTTCTTGCAGGCTCCTCTGAGTGCATTCTCATCCATGCCAATAATATCAATGCCAGTAAATTCTTTGATCGAGGCAGCCATGGTGATTCTTTTGAATGGACGCTTGAAATCTATTACCTTGTCGCCAACCGGAACCGCTGTGGTGCCATGAAGTGAAAGTGCAATGCGTTCTATCATCTCTTCGGTCATCTCCATCATCCAATTGTAATCCTTGTATGCGACATAGATTTCCATGACGGTAAACTCCGGATTGTGGGTGCGGTCCATCCCTTCATTCCTGAAGTCTTTGGCAAATTCATACACACCTTCGAAGCCCCCTACAATCAGACGCTTGAGGTAGAGTTCATTGGCAACCCTAAGATAAAGAGGAATATTCAGTGCATTGTGATGAGTAGTAAATGGACGGGCAGCGGCTCCTCCTGGAATAGGCTGCAGAATTGGAGTTTCAACCTCAAGGTATCCCTTTTCATTGAAGAACTCCCGCATATTGTTGATGATCCGGGTACGTTTAATAAATACCTCCCTTACCTGAGGATTGACAATAAGGTCGAGGTACCGCTGACGGTAACGCTGTTCAGGATCAGTAAAGGCATCAAACAAAACACCTTCCTTCTCTTTAACGACAGGAAGTGGCCTTAGGGCTTTACTCAGTAACGTTAAGGTTTTGACATGGACAGAAGTTTCACCCATCTGGGTGATGAAAACATATCCGGTGATTCCGATAATATCACCAATATCCAGCAATTTTTTGAAAACATCGTTGTAGAGACTTTTGTCTTCGTCCGGACAGATTTCGTCCCGGTTGACATAGAGTTGAATCCTGCCGCTTTCGTCCTGAAGTTCAGCGAAGGATGCCTTCCCCATAATTCGTTGGTTCATCAGCCTTCCGGCTATGGTAACATCCTGAAAATTATTTTTTTCGGGATCGTATTGTTCTAAAATTTGCCTGGTTGAAGTGTTGATTTTGAATTCGTTTGCAGGGTAGGGATCGATCCCTATTTCGCGGAGTTTCTGCAAAGAATTTCTTCGGATTATCTCCTGCTCACTTAAATCTATATTGTTCATCATTAATAAAAAATCCTATTTTGCATGAAAAAATCGTACGCAAAGATAAGAAAAGATATCCTTTTTTTATCTTGGTCGCTATGGGTCAAAAAGGTATATTTGGAGAATTATTCATTGAAACTGCCTAGCGAGAGTAAAACTGATGCAAAAATATTGGAAACTGAAGGAACAAGCTGATATCAATGATATCAAGCAGCTTTCGGCTGCGCTAAACGTAGACATGGCCATTGCCAATCTACTGGTTCAGCGTGGAATAAAGACTTTTGCAGCAGCCAAATCATTTTTTCGTCCGAAACTTACCGACCTTCATGACCCTTTTCTTATGAAGGACATGGACAAAGCTGTCGATCGCCTGGAGAAGGCCATCAACAACAAAGAAAAAGTGATGGTTTACGGCGATTACGATGTGGATGGAACGACATCAGTAGCCTTGATGTACACGTTTTTATCGAAACGAATTGCAGAAATCGAATATTATGTGCCCGACCGCTACATGGAAGGATACGGCATTTCAACCATTGGGATCGATTATGCATCATCGAAAAATATCTCTTTAATCGTTGTGCTTGATTGCGGGATCAAGGCAGTCGAAAAAATTGCCTATGCCAAAGAGCTTGGCATAGATTTTATCATCTGTGACCACCATAACCCTGATGATGAGATCCCAAAAGCTGTTGCAGTACTGGACCCAAAACAACCAGGATGCACTTATCCCTACAAAGATCTCTCGGGATGCGGAGTTGGCTTTAAATTGATACAAGCCTATTGTATTAAGCACGACCTGCCACAGGAAATTGCCTACGAATTACTTGATTTAGTGGTTGTCAGTATTGCGTCAGATATCGTTCCGCTGACAGGAGAAAACAGGGTCTTAGCCTATTTCGGACTTCTTAAGCTGAATTCTAATCCATCTACCGGATTGAAAACACTCATCACATACTCCGGTATTATTGGAGAAATAAGAGTGCAAGATATTGTGTTTAAAATCGGTCCGAGGTTAAATGCTTCAGGCAGGATCGAGCATGGGAAAAAGTCTGTGAGAATATTACTGGCGGAAGACAGTACCGAGTTGGAAGAGCTGGGTATTGAGATCAACGCCTACAACGAAATACGCAAAACACTGGATCGTGATATCACCCAGGAAGCGCTGGAGATGATCTCGCAAAGCCAATTTTATGAAGGTCGGAAATCGACCGTGATCTACAACCGCGACTGGCACAAAGGCGTCGTTGGCATAGTAGCCTCAAGGCTCACTGAGCATTATTACAGGCCAACGGTTGTTTTAACCGAATCAAACGGAATCGCCACAGGGTCGGCCAGATCGGTAGGGGAATTCGATTTATATGAAGCGATTAACCAGTGTGCCGATTTGCTGGAATCGTATGGCGGACATATGTATGCAGCCGGACTTTCTATGAAGCTTGACAATGTTGCGGAATTTTCCCGACGGTTTGAGCAGGTAGTCAGAGATTCTATCACTGAAGATCAAATGCAGCAGACCATTGACTTGGATGCTAAAATCTCTCTTTCCGATCTCACTCCTAAATTTATCAGGCTCCTTAAACAATTTGAACCTTTCGGTCCGCACAACATGACACCCGTGTTCCTGACCGAAGACGTAATGGACTATGGAACGAGTAAACTGGTCGGAAAAAACAACGATCATGTAAAATTGGATCTGATGGAAGCCAATCGCTCTTCATCCCGATTTTCTGGAATAGGTTTTTCTTTAGCCAACCATTTCGACATGATCAAGCAGTCCCTTCCTTTCGATATTTGTTATTCTGTTACCGAAAACCAATACCGCGACAAGACATATCTGCAGCTAAATGTTCGGGATATCAGATCTCGCATGGATTACGAATAGCCTCAGCCATTTCTGTACCAAAGCTGAGCAGGAGCGGCTTGAAATTTTAATGGAAAATCTTTAGTTTTTGATCTTGAACCTAGAACCCGACATCCTTTGCCTTCGATTTAAAAAGCAGCTGAATAACCTGCTGCCAGGGAGTGCTTCTCATTTTAAAATGCTTCCCCCGGGAAGAATGCTTGTGCTACCTGATGAAAATAAAAATTACCATGATAGCGCAGTTCTTGTCCTTCTCTTTCCCTTTCAGCAACAAATTCAGCTTTGCTTGATTCGCCGGCCTTCTACCATGAAAAACCATGCCGGACAAATTGCTTTTCCTGGTGGGAAGAGGGAGCCGGAGGATGCAGATCTCATTCAGACTGCCTTGCGTGAAGCTCAGGAGGAGATTGGTATTGCACAAGGGGATGTTGAGATTCTCGGTCTTCTAAGCACGGTTTACGTACAAATCAGTGAATTTCTAATCACACCGGTAGTTGGCTGGTTAAATGATGTTCCTGAAGTAGTGGTAGATAAATCCGAAGTTGATGAAGTTATTTTTATATCTCTCGAGGATATCGCCAACCAGGGAAACGGCTGTGAACGCGAGATGGACACCAGAACCGGTCGAATTAATGTGCCGGGTTATGAAATCAATGGCATTTTTATTTGGGGAGCGACGGCTATGATGCTGTCCGAATTGGTGGACCTGTACCTGGACGAATCTCAGTTGTAGAATGACCAGGTGAGACCAAAAAGAAGTGTCGATACCGGTGCCGGATAGCCCGGAGAGGTGAAATACCCACCTTTGACTGACTGGGTCGCCAGATTGGTGTATTTTATGTAGAAAGCAGTCCTTTTGATTTTCAGGTTAATAAAAGCATCTATCCAGGCATAATCTCCGATTTTATCCCCCGTCTGACGGTAGAACATACCTGTCGCGGGAGCATATTGGTCGGCATAATAGGATGTTTCGTACCGTGTATCCAGACCCAATTGGAACAACAAAACTTTGGCATACAATCCCTCGATATAGGTCGAATTTCTAAGGCTAACAGCTGGAATAGCGAGATATATATCCGTGGTGGTTTTTTGGAGGAGAGCCCAGTTGCGAATATTTAGTGCTCCGAATTTAAAATCCTTATTTAGCATCAGAGAAGCGACCGAGAACTCAGATTTTGCCTGTTCTGGCAAAGCCTTTTCGTTGAAGAAAACAAATTTATTGATGATACTGTAATTAAAAGCACCTTTCAGTCGCCAGCCAGGTTTATCGAAAGTCGCTCCCAATCGCAAGGTATAGGTTTTATCAAAAGAATTTTCCCACTTGTAATGGTTAGAGTAATAATGATCGTAAAAATAGTCGGGTGTAACATTCGACATCTTTGCAAAAATTCTGATAAAAGAGGTATCCTTCTTAGCCCGAAGAGGTTTTTCTATTGAACCTGCCAATTCATAGTCAAGGGCATTACGGCCCTGAATGTATGATTTTCCTGACACGGTCCAGCTCCAGAACCGACCGTCGGTGCGGTAGGCCGACCCACCGATGTAAGTATTAGAGTATTTATAACTCTGAGTAAGTCCCAAAGGAGGATGCATGACCCCAACACTGTCGGCTACCAGCTCTTGTTGCGGAAAATTAATGTTAACCAGATCGTTCGAGATGAAAACCTGCTTTCCGAACGTATATTTCCGGTCGGGGGCCTCCATGAATTTTAGCACAAATCGGTTGGAGACCAACGTCTGACCTGAATTATCTTTGGTAGCGGGTGAAGCAGCCGAACCGGAAGCGCCATTGATATAAGGCACATGCCCCTTGCCATAGAAAAAGATGGTTCCTTTTTCCGCATTTGAATATGAGGATGGATTAGGTTCGGCCTCAGTAAAAAGCCGGGATGATTTTCGAATATCCAGGACGTGAGTCAAGGCAACTCGCGGAATGAACTGTTGATAAATCTCTTTCTTTTTTTTATCCTGAACCTCTTTCCATGTGCCAAGTTTGAATTGATGGGTAAGGGTCACAAAAGAATTGGTGTTGACTGATTTTACGTCTGTGAGCCAGACTGTAATGTTCTCAGGCTTAATATCCGGGTTTTCGATGTCTGCTGGATTGGGTAAACCTCCGTTTTCCTGATTTTCATACCTGTTCTTTCCGATGGAAAGCCAATAATCGTAACGGTCGAAATTTCCGCTTGAGAAAAACCCTGTATTGCGGTCTTTGGCTTCCTGGTTAAGATATTTTCCTTGCGAGCCAATGGAATTGTAATAGAATCCGAAGTTGATGCTTTTGTTGATATTCTGCGTATGTAAAACTTTCAGGATGGTCTCTCCCTTAGGCTTATTGGCGAACCATTGTCCATAAGTCAGCAGGGTGTAAGGCTTGGTGACATTGTAAAATTTGATACTTCCCGGGAGGGCAGAAAAATCGTAATAATTCATTTGGAAGAGGAAATCCCTGCCAGGAGTGCGGCGTTGAAAGAAATCACCTGATTGGGATGAATTACCAATGTTGCCAAGGTTCTGAACGGATATTGAGTTTTTATAGGCAGGATGATATATATGAAAATCGATGATAGAGGTATCCACTTTAACCTCTGAGATTCGCGAAAGATCTTCAATTAGCAGGTATTCCTTCATTTTAAAGACTATTGAATCCTTTTCCCCTTTCGCTCCCTTCTGGCCTTTCTGGCGACCGCCGGATGCAGACCTTTGTGTACTGGGATTCCTTTCCAAATCCGTCATTTGTGCATTGGATATCAGACTTCCCAGCAAGAATATTGAAAAGATTATCAGCTTAGCCTTAAAATTCATGCCGCAAATATAGACATTTAAGCAGGAACAGTTAATGTTGGATTTTTGATTCTCGCTAATAATCTGCCAATCTCTCCAATCCATAATACGATGGAAGTTGCTCCAATGATGATCATCCACTCAGCAAAAGGCAGTGGTACGGTGCGGAAGACATTGCCGCCGAAAGTAACGATCAGTATCTGTCCGATTATAATCAGTACTGCTGTGATGACAAATCCGATGCTTTTGTGCAACTGATGAAAGGCCGAATGACCTGATGAAAAAGCTTTGGCATTGAACAGGTTCCAGAATTGTAGCAAGACGAAAATTGTAAAGAACCTGGACAGATTTTCGCGCGAGATCTCTCCGGCAGAATCGGTAAAATAGTAGAGCAACCATAGAAGAAAAACGACGAAAATGGCGGCCACGGATAGGATGAACAACTTCATTTTCCTGGTGATAATGAAATCTTCGTTTCTACGGGGTTTGTGCTGCATCACTTTCTTATTGGGTGGCAATGATGCCAGAGCGGCAGCTGCAAAGGTATCCATGATCAGGTTAACCCAAAGCATCTGCGTCACTGTAAGCGGCATTTCGCGGCCAAAAATAGATCCTAACAGGACAATCACGAGGGCTGTTACGTTGATGGTAAGCTGAAAAAGGATGAAGCGCTGGATGTTTTGATACAGGGATCTACCCCACATAACAGCTGTTGCGATGCTCTTAAACGAGTCGTCGAGCAAGGTGATGTCGCTGGCTTCCTTGGCAACTGAGGTCCCTGAACCCATTGAGAGTCCGACATGCGCGAAATTGAGCGCAGGGGCATCATTTGTACCATCACCAGTAACGGCTACCACGGATCCCGCCCTTTGCAGCAACTGAACGAGGCGTTGTTTGTCTGAGGGCCGGGCCCTGCACATGATCGTTAATTTGCGGATGCGCAATAGAGCGGCTTCATCTGAAAGGGTGCCAAATTCGACCCCTGTTATCAGCTGTTCGTTGCCCAAATCTTCTTTCCAGATGCCAATTTGCCGGCCAATCTCCCGGGCTGTGCCGGGAGTGTCGCCGGTTACGATTTTCACATCGATGCCGGCATTGAGACATTCTGCCACGGCCGCCGGAACATCCTCCCTTACCGGGTCGGAGATGGCAGCAATGCCAATAAACTGGAGGTTGGAGGCTTCAATCTTCCCATTAACAATGCGTTCACGGTTATCTTCGACCACTTCAAAGGCAAATCCAAGAGTTCGCATTGCCTGATTTTGGTAACCAATAAGCAAAGATTCAATTTCAGTTTTATATTCGGCAACAGCAATATTTTTGCCAGGCAGCTGAACCGTCTTGCAAAGGCCAAGGACAATCTCTGGCGCTCCTTTGACGAAAAGGATCTTCTTGCCTTCAACCGATTCGGTGATGGTCCCCATGTATTTTCGCTCCGTAGAGAAAGTCAGCTGCTCTACTACGGTTGCCTCATTTCTGACGTCCAGGTAATTTGTACCCTGATCGTGCAACCAGAAAAGCAATGCTGCTTCAGTCGGATTGCCAATCGAACTGACATTTGCGGGATCTGTAAAATCGAGATAAGCTGTAGAATTCACCGCTATGGCGGTCCGGACAAGGTCACTTGTTTCATTGTCGGCCAATGACTGCTTTTCAAGCGCAAAGAAGTTGGTCTTGAAAACTTTCATCTTATTCTGAGTCAGGGTTCCGGTCTTGTCCGTGCAGATGACGGTGGTCGCGCCCATGGTTTCGCAGGCATGCATTTTCCTGACGAGGTTGTTCGACTGGAGCATCCTGCGCATGCTCAATGCCAGGCTGAGGGTTACACTCATTGGTAGTCCCTCAGGAACTGCTACGACGATCAAAGTAACTGAGACCATAAAATAGGACAAGATTTTGCCGGCAGTTACCAGCGAAACCCATGCTTCGGGCTGAAAGAGATTTAACCCAAATAGATTGACAATACCTGCAGATATTAACAAAAAGGCACTTCCGGTAAGCATCCACCTGATCCAGCTTCCGTTGTCAACAGACTCCGGGATACTGATTTTAAATTTCAGAAATGTGATTCCGTCAAAAAGGATGGGAATCCACACTTTGACCAAAGCAATCATCATGGCAATAATGACAAGTGTAGTAGAGAATTTCTGAATGAAGGTATATTGTGTATCTCCAGTATGGATACCTTTGATAAACAAGACAATGAAAGTCAAGGCGGCCAAAAGGAAACCGATCACTCCGATTAGTTTTGCCAATCCGTCAAGTTGTTTGTTCAGAGGAGTCTCCTCTCCGCTCATTTTGGTGGACTCACGTGCCACCTGACCATATTCTGTCAGGTCTCCCACTGCAGAAATCTGCGTGGTGGCATGACCGTCAACAACTGAGGTCCCTCTGTAAACCATGTTGGAAGGATAGGTGGCCTCCTCGTCAAAATCTTCCTCATGAATGGTCTTGTTGATGACAGGTTCGCCTGTAAGCGACGATTCATTAATTTGCAGAGATACGGCTTCAACAAGCTGACCATCGGCTGGAACTTCATCTCCTGTTGATAGCAGTACGAGATCGCCAACTACAATGGCTGACTTTGGAACCTCGCAGACATTGCCGTTGCGAATCACCTTTACCAAAGTCTCGTCGTTTATCTTGTTCAGTAGATCAAATTTCTTGTTGGCATCCAGTTCAAACCAAAAGGCGACTCCCGTGGCCAGAAAGATGGCAAAGAAAATGCCTATCGTTTCGGCGAATTCCCTGTGCACAAAGGAGATCCCTAGCGACAGAAATGCGGCAATCAGAAGAATGCGAATAATGGGGTCTTCAAATTTTTCAATAAAAAGCTTCCAAATAGAAGCTCTCTTTGGAGGAGTCAGTAGATTGGATCCATGAATTCTTCGGCTTTCAGAAATCTGTGAATCAGTTAGTCCGGTGAGTTGCTTTTTAGGTTCCATTCCGCGCAAGATTGAAAATTCAAATATACATCAACAAATTAATTTTTAACCATTGATGCCTTTAAGTTTAGAAGATATATTCCACTTTTCAGTTCAATTAAAGACTGCAAAAAAAAAATATTTAAAAATTAACCAAATAGTTTAACCAAATGGTTAACTTTGCAAAAATAATTATTTTAATGGGATCGGATAGCACCAAGGAAAAGATCGTTCACGCAGCGAAACAGATATTCATCCGCAAAGGGATGGATGGAGCCAGAATGCAGGAGATTGCCGATGAAGCGGGGATTAACAAAGCCATGCTTCATTATTATTTCCATTCCAAGGATCAACTTTTCGATGAGGTCTTTTATGGTATTCTAAGTCAGCTGATCCCGGGCTTAATTGTTATTTTTAAAGGAGATACACCTTTTTTGGATAAAATTGAGGCCATTGTTTCAGAGTACGACTCTTATATGTCGAAAAATCCATTTCTTCCTCAGTTTGTGTTCAGGGAGATCAATAGGGATCCGGAGCAACTTTCGAGATTCATGTCAGACCAGGGACTAAATTTTGAATTGGTCGAGGCAATGATCAATCGGGAAGTTTCTCTTGGAAACATACGGCCCATTACTTTCCCGCACCTCTTTGCCAATCTGATCGGTATGATTGTGATGCCTTACATTGGCCGGCCTTTGTTTCAAAGAAAGCTTTTCAGCAATGATCCAGTAAAATATGATCAATTTCTTCATGAGCGGAGGTCTGTGATTACGCAATTTGTGAAACAGGCGTTGGGCGCAGGAAAAGTTGAGGGTTGATCCGGTCCCCGAGCGAGTTGATCCGGTCCCCGAACCGAGGGGAAGATGAGAATATGGGAAGATGAGAAGATGAGATTGTCGGTGCTGCCCTGTGTGGTAGTCCGATCGGAATAAAGTGAGCATTGAATACGGTCCCCGAGCGGAGCCGAGGGGGAGTGAAAATTGAAATTGAATTTTGAGTACTACTTTTTATATCAAAGCAATATGAAGCGAATATTGGTTCTTGTATATTTATTATCAGCCTATTTGGGTTACAGTCAGGTTAGCTCCATCAATTTGGAGACATGCTACAGATTGGCGCGGGAAAATTATCCACGGTTGTCAGATTCTCTTCGACAGAGTCAGATCAGCGATCTCAAACTAAAAAATCTTGGCGTGGTTTGGAATCCTCAGGTTAATCTGAATGGTCAGGCGACCTACCAGAGTGAGGTAACCAAAGTGAGTATCCCGGTTCCGGGAATAAGCATCCCTTCCCCTTCCAACGATCAGTACAAAGTATATCTGGATGTAAAACAAACTATTTATGATGGTGGTGCAACACAGGCGAGTACTTTGGCGGAAAAATCAGGGTTGGCGGCAGATCAGCAAAGTCTGGAGGTGGAGCTATATGCCTTGAACGAAAAGGTAAATCAGCTCTATTTCGCAATTCTTTTGATGACCGAAAACGAATCGATCCTGAAGCTGAAACGGTCGGTCTTGGATGAGCGGATCAAAGTGCTGGAGTCGGGTTTTAAAAATGGCACCGTAACAATTAGAGATTTGGAGATTTTAAAAGCCGAGAGATTACTCACCGACCAGCAGATTGGCGAGATACATTCAGAACGACTCTCCGGATTGGGGGCTTTGGGAATCCTGACCAATCAGGCTTTGAGCGACAATACATCCCTGACTGAACCTATCATCCTGAAGAAAGGCGAGGCCATCTCCCGGCCTGAGATAAAATATTTTGATCTGCTGGGAAGTAAGATTGACCAGAATTCGCAGCTGCTCCAGAAAGTGAGAAATCCGAAAGTTTTTGGTTTCGGTCAGGCCGGATACGGAAGGCCCGGACTTAACATGCTCAAAAATACTTTCGATCCTTATTATCTGGTTGGACTAGGCATGTCCTGGAATATTCTCGACTGGAAGCAGACCGGACGCAGCCGACAGATACTGGAGGTTCAGAAACAGATGATCGGAACCCAGCGTGCCACTTTTGACCAGAATCTCTCTATTGCCTTGTTCCGGTCTGGTGAAGCGATAAATAAAACGGAACAGCTGCTAAAGATCGATGAGGAACTGGTCGCACTTCGCGACAATATTGCCAAACATTCTGCTTCACAGCTGGAGAATGGTACCATCACCTCTGCCGACTACATTGTGGATCTGAATGCTTTAACTCAGGCAAACATCAACAGAAAGAGCCACAAAGTGCAATTGCTCCAGGCTGTTGCCAACTACAATACCCTCGCGGGAAAGCCTTGAGGGAAGACTTGGAGACGTGGAGACTGGGAGAGGGGGCGACCGCCGCGATGAAATTGGAAACGGAAATACAGATCAAAATAAACTAGAATAATTCTAAATAACAAACAATGAGGACAAGTACATCAAAAATTCTGATAGCCTTAATCGTTGGACTGGCTATCCTTGCTTGCAACAACAAAAAAGATGCATCCGATGCATTCGGTAATTTTGAAGCGGACGATCAGCTCATCTCTTCAGAAATAACAGGCAGGCTCCTTAGCTGTAATTTCGAAGAAGGGATGACTTTGACGAAAGGAACCGGAATTGCTGTGGTGGATACCATTCCGCTGCTTTTGCAGATTGCACAGTTGGAATCACAACTATTGACAATTCAGGCAAGAAAGCAGAGTGTGAAGGCACAAATGGCCGTGGTAGAACAGCAGAAGAAAAATTTGGAAGTTGATAAGGCCCGGGTAGTCAATATGTTGAAAGATGGAGCAGCCACCCAAAAACAAAAGGACGATGTAACAGGCAACCTCGAATTGCTTGACAAGCAAAAGGAAAGTACACGCTCGCAGGAGCTGATTCTCTCGGGGGAGGCTGAAGTGGTGAATACCCAACTGGCACAATTGAGGGATAAGATAAGCAGATGTAAGATCGTATCTCCTATCAATGGATTGGTGCTGGAGCGCTACAAAAAGACAGGCGAACTGGTTGGACAGGGGCAATCCCTTTGCCGCATCGCGGATGTCTCGTCGCTCAACCTTCGCGTGTACGTGAGCGGTGACCAGCTGCCTCATCTCAAAATCGGGCAAAAAGTAAAAGTGCTGATTGATGATACCGCCACCAAAAACAAGGCCTTGGAGGGAACAGTATCCTGGATTTCCTCTGAGGCAGAGTTTACGCCAAAAATTATCCAGACCAAAGTTGAACGCGTGAAATTGGTTTATGCAGTGAAAGTAAAGGTGGTCAATGATGGCGTCCTGAAAATCGGCATGCCTGGCGAAATCAAGTTTACAGACTAACGTGACCATGATTAAAGTCGGGAATCTAGAAAAGAGCTATGGCGATCAGAAAGCCCTGAAGGGAATTTCGCTAGAAGTTAAGAAGGGAGAACTCTTTGGTCTGATTGGTCCGGATGGGGCGGGTAAAACAACACTTATGCGCATCCTGGTTACTCTGCTGCTGCCGGATAAGGGTACAGCAACCATGGATGGACTGGACGTTGTGGCCGACTTTCGCAAAATCAGGACCATGGTGGGCTATATGCCCGGAAGGTTCTCTCTTTATGCCGACCTGACAGTAGAAGAAAATCTGAAATTTTTTGCCACTGTTTTTGGCGGGACCATCGAAGCCAATTATCACCTGATCAAAGATATATACGGCCAGATTGAGCCTTTTAGGAACCGGCCTGCAGGTAAGCTGTCGGGCGGAATGAAGCAGAAACTGGCCCTTTCCTGTGCCTTGATTCATGCGCCCAAAGTGCTGATTCTTGACGAACCAACAACCGGCGTCGATGCCGTGTCGCGCAAGGAATTCTGGGAGATGCTTAATAACCTTCGCCTTCAGGGGATTACAATTTTGGTATCGACGCCATACATGGATGAAGCCAACTTGTGCGATCGGGTAGCGCTCTTCCAGAATGGCAAAATCCTATCCGTTGATACGCCTAAAAATATTATTTCCGGCTACCGGAGGAAACTGTTCGGAGTAAAAGTTGGAACAACGGCCCAGCGGTTTGAATGTGTTGGGTTACTGAAGCAAATTGATGGAGTCGATTCTGTTTTTTCGTTCGGTGAATCAATACACGTTTCCAGTGGAAAAACCAACGTCGATGAAAAGACAATAAAGGAATATCTAAATAGCCATGGGCATCAGGGGATTCTTGTGGAGCAAATTTCTGCAGGTATTGAAGATGTTTTTATGGAATTGATGCAAAATGAAGGAAAATAGAGAACACACCGGCTCAATCATTCAGGTGAAAGACCTGGTCAAGAAATTCGGCTCCTTTATTGCGGTCGATCATATTTCTTTTGAGGTAAACAAAGGGGAGATTTTTGGTTTCCTTGGGGCAAACGGAGCAGGGAAAACTACTGCCATCCGGATGCTTTGCGGACTGCTTGAACCGACTTCCGGGGCACTCCAGGTGGCAGGTTTTGATGGCTATCGCCAGCGGGAAGCTATAAAAAGGAACATCGGCTACATGTCTCAAAAGTTCTCTTTGTACGAAGATCTGACCGTGTATGAAAATTTCAGGCTTTATGCCGGCATTTACGGCATTCCCCGGAAGGAACGCATTCGTAAAACGGATGAACTTTTAACGAAATTGAACCTGGAGGAGAGCCGCAATAAGCTTGTCGGTGGATTGCCTCTGGGATGGAAGCAAAAACTGGCCTTTTCATTGGCCCTTTTCCACCAGCCAGCAGTGGTTTTTCTGGATGAACCTTCTGGTGGGGTAGACCCTCTGACCCGCCGTACTTTCTGGGATCTGATCTATGAAGTGGCCCATCAGGGCGTCACCATTTTTGTGACGACCCACTACATGGACGAAGCCGAATATTGCGACCGGGTTGCCATCATGTCGGAAGGCAAGATCGTAGCCCTGGATACTCCTGCAGCCCTAAAAGAGCAGTTCAATGCGGTGAGTATGGATGGGGTGTTTTTGAAGATTGCACGAAACAAAGAGTGACTAAAGTGACTAAAGTTAATAAAGTTGTGGACTCCGAAGAGCTGTTGATCGTGGCGAAGTACTTTAGTCACTTTAGTCACTTTAGCTCACTTTAGTCACTCTTAAAATGAAATAAATCGAATGAACCAGCTTCTAGGATTTGTCAAAAAAGAATTCACCCATATATTCAGGGATCCGCGTACGATGGTCATCCTGTTTGGAATTCCCATCATCCAATTGATGTTGTTTGGATATGTTATCACGACAGAGATCAAGGATGCCCGAATTGCGATCCTCGATCATTCCAACGACAATGTGACCAGGGAGTTAAAAAATAAGCTGCTTTCGTCCGGGTATTTTCGACTTGAGGCCAGTTTATTGCAAGACAGCGAGATCGATCCAATTTTCAAAAAGGGGGATGTGAAGCAGGTTATCGTCTTTGAAAAAGATTTTGCCGAGAAGCTGGAAAGGGAGGGAAAGGCAAATATTCAGGTTATTGCCGATGCCTCAGATCCGAATACGGCCCAGATGCTATACAATTACACCAATGGAATTGTGCAGGATTACACCAAAAAGAAATTCGCAGGATTTACGGTTCCGGTTCAGATCAAAAGTGAAGTCAGGATGCTATACAATGAGAACATGGTAGGTGCATTCATGTACGTTCCGGGTACGATGGCTTTGATTTTGATGCTCATCTCTGCCATGATGACCTCCATCACCATTGCCCGGGAAAAGGAGATGGGAACCATGGAGATACTGCTCGTTTCTCCACTTAAAGCTACCCACATTATTCTTGGGAAAGTAGCGCCCTATCTGTTGCTTTCAATCATTGATGCAGTGGTTGTAGTTATGCTGGGAAATCTGGTCTTCGGCGTTCCCATACGCGGAAGTATTGTCATGCTGGCTTTTCTGGTCATACTTTACATAACAATGGCACTTTCGCTGGGAATACTCATCTCGACGGTGGCCAACACTCAGCAAGTAGCACTGTTCATTTCCGGATTTGCACTGATGCTGCCAACTATACTTTTGTCGGGCTTCATCTTCCCGATTGAAAATATGCCAATTCCACTTCAGATTCTCAGTAACCTGATGCCGCCACGATGGTTTATTGATGCCCTCAAGCAGGTGATGCTCAAAGGAAATGGTCTGGAATATATATGGCCAAATATTTTGATATTGTGTGCCATGACCATCGTATTTTTGGTCTTGAGCGTGAAAAAATTTAGATTAAGATTAGAATAACAGCCCAATGAGAACAATACTGTACCTGCTTCAGAAAGAGTTTATTCAGGTTTTCCGCAACAAGGCAATGTTGCCGATTATTTTTGTAATGCCTTTGGTTCAGATGCTTGTCCTGGTATTTGCTGCCACGATGGAGCTAAAGAAAGTGGACATTACAATTGTGGATCTGGATTTGAGCAAGACCTCCACCGGACTGACCTCCAAACTTGAAGCAAGCTCTTTCTTCCATCTAAAGCGGGCACAGCTGTCGCCTGAAGAGACTGATCAGATCCTGCTAAAGGGGAAAACCGGGTTAGTTGTTACAATTCCTTCCGGATTTGAAGAAAAGCTGAGAAGAAATGATGAGGCATCCCTGCAAGTGATGGTTGATGCCATCAATGGCTCTGCTGCCGAACTCTCCAATGCCTATCTGCAAACAGTTATTGGTAGTTATAATATGAAGATCAGGGCAGAGATGATGGGTGTTCCGAAATTTATTCCACCACAGCAAGTCTCGGTGATTCCAAGCTATTGGTACAATCCTGAACTAAATTTCAAATTTTATATGGCACCCGGAATTCTTGTAATTCTGGTCACCATCATCGGACTCTTTCTCTCCTCCCTCAATCTGGTCAGGGAGAAAGAGATGGGTACTATTGAGCAGCTAAATGTTACCCCCATCAAAAAATACCATTTCATTATTGGTAAGATGATGCCATTTTTGATCATCGCATTGATGGACCTGACTTTTGGACTTTTGGTAGCGAAAGTTGTGTTCGGGTTGCCTTTCAGAGGTAATATCCTCACTTTATATGCTTTTACAACAGTATATCTTTTCCTTGTAATGAGTATGGGATTGTTTGTCTCAGCCATCTCAGATACCCAGCAACAGGTCTTGTTTGTCAGCTTCTTCTTTTTGATTGTGTTTATCATTATGAGCGGACTTTTCACACCCGTGGAAAGTATGCCTGCCTGGGCCCAAAAACTGGATATGATCAATCCGCTCTACTACCTGATCCGGATTATCCGCAATGTGGTACTGAAAGGTTCAGGATTGCTGGACATGACACGAGAGTTGATTTACCTTTCGGTGTACGGAGTAATCATGTTTTCTCTGGCTGTTTGGCGCTACAGGAAAACAGTCTGATCCTGATATTTTTGTATCTTTCGGGCATCAGATTCTATCTACTATTCGACGTTTTATGCTGCTTAAAAAACATATTAGCCTACTGACAATCAGCTTTTTTGTCCTTTGTTCTTATTCCGTTTTTGCCACTGATTTTAACGCTGCCGTTAAGCGAAAATCAAAAAATCAGACTTCAATCCAGGATACCTTATCATGGAGCCTTTCCTTTATGAAAAAGGTTTTCAATGGTTCTGGTGAATGGTTTATCACAAATGACTCCTTTCAAAAACCGATCAAGGGAGTTATTAACTATGCTGAAAATGATCCGATTGATACGGTTGTAGCGAACATGGGTCATATCTTAACAGCGGATTCCATCCCGATCATCTTTAACCGCAAGGCGGAAAATATCCCAAACAAGAGAGTCGTTTCCGGGTACCTTTTTGCAGAGGAGATAGACCGGCTTGTGGAGAGTCGCCGGAAATCAGTTTCGGACAGCTTGCACAAAACGTTGATCATTGTTCCGGATGCCTATCTTAACGAGGGATTGTCAAAGGCTTCCCTGGTACCTGAAGGAAATCCGCTGGAGATGCTTTCAGGTATGGAAAGGAAATTTTCTTTGAGCTTTGTCAGTAAGTTCAATAAAGACTGGTCAAAGGTGATACTTCCGGGCAACGTGACTCCTGCTGAGATGGATACCATGCGGATAAAGCAGTTTAATTGGACCCGCCAGTCGTACAATGATTCTATTCTGTTTTTCAAAAGGGATTCACTGATACAAAGCTACCGCGAAAATTTCGTTAATCAGTATTCCGCGGATGCGGCAACCCAGAGAAAGGGTTATCTCCAAACAAGAAATAGGGCGTTGCTCAATACTTACAATGAATCAGAAATCTCAAAAGTCAACGACTCCATTCGCATGGCCTTGCGTTTCCTGACCGATCGTGCAGCCTCCGACTCCTCCTTGGTTAAGCTTTCAAACCTTACTGGTCAGCAGGCCAAAATCTGGACGGCCAATCAGTACATGAATCCGATGCGCATCTTTCTGAAAAATGAGCAAAACGACTCGATCAGCGTCGTTCTGTTCAACAATGGCAAAGGTGGGGTGAAAATGGTGATTGATGATGGAGTAAAATTTTTACGGTTTACGGAAACGCAGAAAAAGGAGATCACCTTTCATGAGAAAAAGCCTGATGGCAACTTGAAGAAGATCAATCAAAGACATTTCGATCCGATCCCATGGAAACTCTATGGAATCGGGACAGTCGGTTTTACCCAGACATCGTTGTCCAATTGGGCCAAAGGAGGTGAAAGCTCGCTGTCTTTGTTGATGATCGAAAAATATACGGCCAATTACAGCAAGGCAAATTTCAAATGGGAGAACCTCGCAGAATTCAGGCTGGGCATCTTTAATTCCAAGACGAGGGGATTGGAAAAAAATGATGATAAGTTGGAAATTCAGTCGAGGGTGGGACTATCCGCTGTGAAGAAATGGTATTATTCTGCAGAAATGAATTTCAGGACACAGATGGCCAGGGGATACAAATATCCTGATAAAGTGAATCCAATATCCGCTTTTATGGCGCCCGGTTACCTGACTTTCTCTTTGGGTATGGATTATAAACCCAACAAGAATTTCTCCCTTCTTCTCTCCCCGCTAACTTCGAAAACAACTTTTGTGAGGGATACCGCATTGATTAATCCGGTCAATTTCGGACTTGATCCGGGCAAGAAGCGAAACTGGGAACCTGGTGCGATTGTAAAGCTAAACTGGCATTATCCGATCATCGAGAATATTATTTACGATACCCGTGCCGAGATCTTCAACAACTACAATTATCCTTTCCAGAGATTTAACATAGACTGGGAACAAACACTCGTGTTGCAAGTAACGCAGCGAATCAGCAGCCGGGTGATGACGCAGGTTATCTATGACTACAACGTCAAATTTCCGATTAAGGACGAGACCGGTAAGCAGATCGCACAGGAAGCCAAGTGGCAGTTCAAGGAGTTATTTACGATAGGGTTTAATTATAAGTTTTAGTTGAGAGTTGAGAGTTGAAAGTTGAGAGTTAACAAACGGGAACTCCTGACTCCAGATTTCATTCTGTCTTTTTTAGTATATTTAGCCAACCAAAAACCTGGGTGGCCGTGATGGATCTAAACATTCTTAAACCCCGAAAAGCCTTAAACAAAGCATTTCTGAAGGTGAAAACCAGCAGAAGGGAGATAGAGTTATTTAAGATCAACCTGATTGGCTTGCTGGATAAAATCAACGAAAAAGAATCCGAAGAATTTCACAAGAACCTTGTTTCTGATTTTCTTAAAAACACATGGTACGGTCCTGCACATTTTATCAATACCAAAGGCCGCAACGACCTGGTCATTCACAATGCCCTGAATCCGGGGAGTAGCGTTGGTGTGATCATTGAGGCCAAGAAGCCTTCCAACAAGACGGAGATGATGACGCCTGGCAACATCAATTCCAAAGCTTTTCAGGAGCTAGTTCTGTACTATTTACGGGAGCGTATTACGGCAAAGAACCTGGAAATTAAGCAGCTCGTTGCTACCAATATTTATGAGTGGTTCATTTTTGATGCCACTCTTTTTGAAAAAGAGTTTACCCAAAACAAAAGCCTTGTCAAACAATTTATCGACTTCGAGGAATGCCGTCTGTCGGGCAATACCACCGATTTCTTCTACAAAAATGTCGCGATGCCTGCCATCGAAGCCATACGGCACGAAATCACCTTTACCTACTTCGATATCCGGGAGTACAATCAGCCCTTGCGCAATGCAGACAAAAAGGACGACAACATTCTGATTGCTCTTTACAAACTGCTTTCTCCAGAGCATCTCCTTAAACTTCCGTTTGCCAACGACAGCAACAGCCTCGACAAGACCTTCTATACGGAGCTTTTACATATCATCGGACTGACAGAAACCAAAGAGGGTGGCAAAAAACTCATTCAACGCAAGAAAGAGGGAGAGCGAAATTCCGCTTCATTGCTGGAAAGTGCCATTTTTCAACTCGACAACCTCGACAAGATCTCGCGGCTGGAAAAGCCTTCCCAATTTGGCGAAACCAACGCAGAACGGCTTTTTAATGTGGCTTTGGAGTTATCGATTACCTGGATGAACCGGATATTGTTTCTTAAATTGCTCGAAGCGCAACTGATCAAATACCACAAAGGCGACAAGACTTTTGCCTTTTTGCACCAAGAAAAAGTTCAAAATTTTGACGATCTGAACAACCTTTTCTTCTCTGTTCTGGCCCGCAAACCTTACGAGCGCAATGAAGAGGTAAAGAAGCAATTTGCCAATGTTCCCTATCTCAACAGTTCGTTGTTCGAGCCTACCGGGATAGAACATTCCTGTCTGTTTATCAGTCAGCTGAAAGATAGCAAGCTGCCACTCCTTTCTTCTACGGTTATCAAAGACAACTCAGGAAGCAAGCGCACAGGCGGACTCCTCACCATCGAATACCTCTTCGAATTCCTCAATGCGTACGATTTCGCCAGCGAGGGCAGCGAAGAGATCCAGGAAGAGAACAAACGCCTCATCAATGCCTCTGTGCTAGGCTTGATCTTTGAAAAAATCAACGGATACAAGGATGGATCGTTCTTTACCCCCGGATTTATTACGATGTACATGTGTCGCGAAACCATTCGCCGGGCGGTGGTGCAGAAATTCAACGAGGCGGGCTCACACCTGACAGGTTTTAAAGACCTGACAGGTATAGAGGACGTCTATGATGCTGTGGGCCGCGACTTCACGAAGGATCAGGCCAACGAAGTCATCAACAGTCTGAAAATTTGTGATCCTGCCGTCGGGTCCGGGCACTTCTTGGTATCTGCACTGAACGAGATCATCGCCATCAAAAGTGAGCTCAAGATTCTGCGCGACCGCACCGGGAAAACCCTTCGCGACTACCACGTTACTGTCGAAAATGATGAATTGATTGTGACGGACGATGATGGTCAGCTGTTCGGTTACAATCCCAACAACAAGGAGAGCCAGCGCATCCAGGAAACGCTTTTTCATGAGAAGCAAATCCTCATCGAAAACTGCCTCTTTGGGGTCGACATCAACCCTAATTCGGTGAAAATCTGTCGCCTCCGCCTCTGGATCGAACTGCTGAAAAATGCCTATTACAAATCTTCCGATTCATCTGTACAGACGCCCGGCCGGGAGTCTCCGCAATTAGAGCTGGAAACCTTGCCCAATATCGACATCAACATCAAATGCGGCAACTCGCTCATCAGCCGCTATGCCCTGGATGCCGACCTCAAGAAGGCCCTCAAAAGTAGCAAGTGGACCATCGAGATGTACCGCATCGCCGTGATGACTTACCGTAATGCCAAAAGCAAGGAGGAGAAGCGGGCGATGGAGCAGTTGATTGCCAAAATCAAAGGCGATTTCGAAAGTGACATTGCCGGCAACGACAAGCGGATCGTCAAGCTCAACCTGGCCAAAGGCGAGCTGTTTGCCCTCACCACCCAAACCACCCTGTTCGACCGCACCAAAGCAGAGAAAGCCGTTTGGGATAAACAGGTAATAAGCAAGACAGACACGATCATCTCCCTCGAAACCGAACTGGAGGAGGTGCGCAGCAACAAGATTTACGAAAATGCCTTCGAATGGCGGTTTGAGTTTCCGGAAGTGCTGAACGTGGATGGGGATTTTGTGGGGTTTGATGTGGTGATTGGGAATCCGCCGTATATCCGGCAAGAAGAGATAAGGAACCAAAAGAATTATTTACAAAAGTCATATACAACCTATTCTGGGACTGCAGATTTGTATGTGTTTTTCGTGGAAAGAGGATTCGAGTTACTTAAAAAATCAGGTCACTTTTGTTACATTATGCCGAACAAATGGATGCAGGCAGGATATGGCAAACCATTGCGCCAGTTTTTCCTGAACAACAACATTCAATCATTGGTCGATTTTGGCGATTTGCAAGTTTTCGATGAAGCAACCACCTATCCTTGTATTTTGAATGCATCAAAAGAAATTTCATCCAAATTTTTTAAATCAGTCAAAATAAAAACTTTGCAGTTTGCTAAATCTTTTGAAGAGTATACGAAATCTGTATCTTCTGAAATGTCAATTATTGGATTAGAAGAAGATACGTGGGTGATTTCTTCTGGGTCGGAGCGATCTATTTTAAAGAGAATTAGAAATGCATCACAAACCTTAAGTGATTATATTGATGGTTATGCCTATTATGGAATCAAAACAGCACTTACTGAAGCTTTTTTGATCGATAATGAAATCAAAGACCGTTTGATTTTGGAAGATATAAATTCAGAGATTTTGATAAAGCCATTTTTGCTGGGCAGGAATATCAAAGCTTATGCCGGATCAAAGGCCGAAAATTGGTTGATTTTGGTTCCAAAAGGATATACGATCAAAAGAAATTTGCCAACTAATCATCCCAAACATCTCGATGAACCAACACCCCGCTATGGTGTTATGCCTTACGAAGAAGCTTGGCAATGGTTCAAACAAACTTTTCCTGCTATTGCCAGACATTTGCTGCAATTCAAAGACAGGGCTGAAAAGAGGACAGATAAGGGAGATTTTTGGTGGGAATTGAGGGCTTGCGATTATTATCAGGAGTTTGAGAAACCCAAAATAATGTATCAGGTTTTGCAGGTTAAACCCTGTTTTATTTATGATGAAAGCAACCAATACTGTAATAATTCAATGTGGATTATTCCTTCTGATGATAAATTTCTACTTGGTTTGCTAAACTCAAAAATGGGATGGTGGCTTATATCTAAATACTGCACTGCCATTCAAAACGGCTACCAATTAATTTGGAAATATTTTGGCCAAATTCCTATTCCTTCCGCAATGATTAATCAAAAGGAGATCATCGATTTGGTTGATAATTTAATTTATGCAAAGAAAAATGACCCCAACTCCGACACCACTGCCCTCGAGTCTGAAATCGACCGCCTGGTCTACCAGCTTTACGGCTTAACCGAGGAGGAAATCAGGATAGTGGAAGGCAAATAAATTGCTGCAAAAAGGTTAAATTTGCAATATGTATTATCGTCGCAAAATATTGCTGGCCCTATTGGAGGCGTTCGACAACAAACTTGATAAAATAAGCTTGCAAAAGCTATTAATGCTGGTGTGCAAACATCAGTTGAAACCTGATTTCCATTTTGTACCCTATAAATACGGTTGTTATTCGTTTCAGGCAACAGCCGACCTGCAAACCATGGCCAAATACAACCAGGTAGTCATGCAGTGCAATGATTGGGTAAAAACAGATGCTGAATTCTATTTGTCCGGGATTAAGGAGATAGACCGTCATACGATTCGCTTTATCAAACAGATATACGGGAATAAGACAAAAGATGAGCTTATTCGAATTACCTATGAAAAATACCCGGAATTGGCCATCAACAGTTTGGTTGCGAAAGAAATGCTTTCAGCCGATATGTATCGAAAGGTAGTTGAAGCTAAACCCCAATTGAACAAAACGATTCTTTTTACGATTGGTTACGAAGGCGTGAGTCTTGAAGAATATATCAACAAGCTAATTGCCAATGATGTGAGAGTATTGTGTGATGTTCGTAAGAACTCCTTCAGCATGAAGTTTGGATTCAGTAAATCTCAACTTCAAGCCGCATGTAATGGTGTCGGAATCGAATTTGTGCATATTCCGCAACTGGGTATTGATTCGGATAAACGCCAGGAATTAAATACACAAACGGATTACGATAAACTTTTTTTGCAGTACCGTACCGATGTATTGACGAAAACAAATGTTTATCAAGATAAAATAATGGACTTGTTAATCAAACACAAACGGATTGCCCTAACTTGTTTTGAAGCCAATATCTGCCAATGCCATAGAACGCATCTAGCCGATGCAATAGTAAAACACCCATTGTTTGCCTACGAATTGAAACACCTGTAAAATGGCAAAAACTAAGGTTCTCATTGCCGTTAAAACTTATCCAACTTTAGCTTCCAAATACGATGAACTCGTTTGTACTGCCGGTTTCCGGGAAGATGGAACATGGGTCCGCATTTATCCCATTCCCTTCCGTAAACTTGATTACGACAAACAATATAAAAAATACGATTGGGTTGAAATAGATTTAATCCGCAACGTCTCTGATTTCCGCCCCGAAAGCCATCGCCCATATTCCATTGAGAATGCCTTTGATATAGTTGGTCATTTAGATACTACAAACAATTGGCAACTTCGCAAAGAAATCGTTTTAAAGAATGTTTATACCAACCTCGACACATTGATTGCCGATGCTAAAGACGATTCAAAACGAACTTCTCTGGCGGTATTTAAACCGACACAAATACTCGATTTTATTTCTGAACCCGTTGAAAGGGAATGGGATAAAACAAAACTTTCCAATCTAAAAGCAAAGGCATTACAACTCAAATTATTTGTTGATTCCGATAATCCTTTTGAAGTTGTAAACAAGTTACCCTTTAAATTTTCCTTTATATTTTTAGACGATAATGGCCGCAAAAGTACCTTAATGATTGAGGACTGGGAAACTGGTCAGCTTTTTTGGAACTGTTTGAAACATCACGATGGGAACGAACAAAAAGCTTGTGCTGATGTCAGAAAGAAATATTTCGATGACTTTGCGAGAACCAAAGATTTGTATTTTTATTTGGGTACAACACGCAACTTTCATTTAGTAGCTCCAAATCCTTTTATTATTATTGGTACTTTTCATCCGATGAAGGAAGATCAGTTGAGTTTATTCTGATTCACTGCCGGCAAAAGTGTCATTCCAACTCTTCAGTACTTCGTCAGTCTCAAGGCAGTACTGCTCATGAAATAGCACATTGCACCAAACCGGGGTTCAGTCCCGCAGGGGCGGAAGAACCTAGGGTAATTCAATTCCAATGGAAAATGAGATTAACAAATTTCTATTTGATATTCTAGAATCAATTGATTCGATTCAGAAATAAATTGGGAAACACCCACAACTCAGCTACTGCATTTAGGTTAACATTTCAAACGTAATACAACGACCCAATCACGAACGCCGCAAAAATGACACCTGCAATCCCGTTTGTCGTTCCGAATGCAATGTTGACACGGCTCAGGTCATCGGCTTTGACGATTCTATGTTGGTAGATCATCAATCCCCCGAAAAGGGCAGCTCCCACCCAAAAAATTAAATTGGCAGCCATGTTGAATCCTGCTATGATTACAAAAGCAAATGCCAGCAAATGAAGTAATTCTGAGATCCTCAGTGCATTTTTCACCCCAACCATGGCAGGAATGCTTTTCAACTTATATTGCTGGTCAAATTCAACATCCTGGCAAGCATAGATAATATCAAAACCACTTACCCAGAAAAAAACTACTCCGGAAAAAAGCAGTGGCGCAAGGGCGAATTCTCCGTTTACTGCCAGCCAGGCACCGATTGGGGCAAGTGAAAGTCCAAGGCTGAGCACAAAATGACACAAAGGGGTTATTCTCTTTGTGAAGCTGTACCCAAGGATTACAAAGAGTGCCACGGGAGAAAGCATAAAGCACAATGGGTTAATCAAATAGGTAACTGCCACAAAAAGCAAGGCATTGACAATCACAAAAGAAAGTGCCTTGGGTGCAGAGACCAGTCCGGCCGGAATCTCACGTTTGGCAGTGCGGGGATTGGCTGCATCAAATTTCCTGTCGAGATAGCGGTTAAAACCCATGGCGGCATTTCTGGCAAAAACCATGCAAAGGACAATCGAGCCCAGCAGCTGCCAGAAATGAATCTGGTCGGTAACCATAACTGCCATAAAAAAACCAATCAGAGCGAATGGCATCGCAAATATCGTGTGCTCGAATTTCACGAGACGGGCGTAGAGGAGGAGTTTGTTCATAAGAAGTGCCTAGAGTGACTAAAGTGAACTAAAGTGCCTAAAGTTACGACAAGTTCATAATTTGTGGAACCTTTGGGAACAAAATGTGATTAATTCAGCTATTTTTGAAAGTCCTTTAACTTTAGGCACTCTAGGCACTTTAAATACTCTAGGCACTTCTTACCATGCAAGAATTCAAAAAACGTTACACACTCTCCGCTACCCCACAGGATGTTTACAATGCGATGACCAATCCGTTGATGATTGAAATATGGACCGGTGAGCCGGTGGTTATGAGCACGGAACCTGGCAGCGAGTTCGAAATCTGGGATGGAGCCATCACCGGCATGAACCTCGAATTTATTCAGGATAAGCTGATTGTTCAGAAATGGTTCTTTGGAGAAGAGGAAGATTCAATCGTCACCATCAAGCTGCATCCCGACCGGAAGGGGACACTGGTGGAGTTGCACCAAACCAATATCCCGGATGATGCTTTTGATAATATGGTTGAAGGCTGGGACGTGGATTATTTCGGGAACCTGAGGCAATTGTACGAGTAGGTAGGAAAGACTAGGGGACTGGGGGACTGGACGACGGGGACGAAGAAGATGAGAAAATGGGAGGGCGTGACTGCAGGGGCTGCCCTATGTGGCAATCCTTCCTGAAACTGGTAGAATAATTTACCTTGGTGAAATCCGAAGTCTCATCATGTAATCATCCATCACAAAACCCGATCCGATATCGCTTACCAATTCGCCATAGGTCTCAAATCCTATTCTTTCGTAGGCACCGATGGTGTTGAGGTTCTCTTTGTTGACGGTAAGTGTAATGTAGGCAGCACCGATTTCCCTGCACCTGGTAATCAAGAAATCAACGGCTTTGTGTCCCAGACCTTTTCCTCGCTCTGAGGAGATTAAGTACAATTTGCTGAGAAATATTTCGCTGTATTTTTCGATAATCCCAATGTAACCAACAGGAACAAAATCGTGGTAAATCAAAAAATAATGACTGCCTTCCTGATCGATTTGTGCCAAAATGGCCTTGGAGGTCTGAAATTTTCCAAGCATGAAATCCACTTGTTCCTTTCCAATAATTGGAATATAGTGGTCAGGCCATATGGCTTTGGCCAATCCCGCAACAATATCTACCTGTGAGGAGGTGGTAACTTTTTTTATTTGAATTTCCATTTTACCTGATTTGAGCTCCGAACTCACGTTGAAAAGCGTTAACCAATTTTTCCATTACTTTCTCAATCTGTTTGTCGTTGAGGGTTTTAGAATCGTCCCTTAGCACGAAGCTTACTGCGTACGATTTTTTCCCTTCCGGAAGATGAGATCCTTCGTAAACATCAAAGATCGAGACGGACTTAAGCAATTCCTTCTCTGTCCGGTGTGCCCACATCTTAATCGTACTAAATGATACTTCACGGTCGACAAGTAATGCCAGATCCCTTTTTACTTCCGGAAATTTAGGAAGTGGGGTATAGGATACCTTCTGTTTTTTGATTGCCTTAAGAAGAAGTGTCCAGTGAATATCTGCATAATAAACCTCTGCCTGCAAACCATGCTGTTTCAAAGTCGTCTTGCTGACAATGCCCAATTGAGCAATCTTCATGTTGTTATAGGAGTATTCCAGTCCATCCGAATAAATTTCTGAGGTAAAATTCTTAACCTGACAGCCATCCGGCGATATGCCTAAACGTGACAAAATCTTTTCGAGATGGCTTTTTAGGGTATAGAAACTTGCGGTCTGTTCCTTGGAAACCCAGTTTTCACTCTCTTTATTTCCTGTTAACCAGATCCCTAAATGCTCCTCTTCCGAGTAATTTTTAACAGGATTGGTGTAAGTTTTGGATCCATCAAAGAAATAAACATTGCCAAATTCATACAGCTTCAGATCAGTATTTCTGAAATTGGTGTTTCTAAGAATAGTTTCGAGTCCGCCGAAAAGCAAAGTCTGTCGCATCGCGTTCAAATCTGCACTCAGTGGATTGTAAAGCTTCACACAATTCTCCTCTTTAAAACTGCTAAGATGGTCATAATTAGTCAGCCTGGTGAGTGAGTTGCACATGATTTCATTGAATCCGACTGCTGTCAGCATCTCTGAAACCAGGTTTTGCAGTTTCTGCTTATCCGGCTGAGCAGCATGCTGAAGGGTTGATTTGACAGATACACCGGCTTCTACATTGTTGTATCCATAAATACGCAGGATCTCTTCAATTACATCAGCTTCGCGGCGAACATCCACCCGATAAGGGGGGACAGACAGTTCCATTCCATCAGCATTCTCCGAAATGATTTTGATCTCGAGTGAAGTAAGGATTTTCTTGATTTGATCCGGTGGAATCTCTTTACCAATGAGTCGGGCGATGTTCCGGTAGCAAACTGATACTGCAAATGGTTCGAGTACGGATGGATCTGCCACCACATCAATTATGTCTGAAGAGATCTCTCCTCCTGCCAGTTCGCAGATAAGAAGGGCTGCACGCTTGAGCGCATACAATGTGCCATTAGGATCTACGCCACGTTCGAACCGGAAAGAGGCATCCGTATTTAATCCGTGGCGGCGTGCTGTTTTGCGGATAAATACCGGATTAAATAAGGCACTTTCAAGAAACAGATCAGTTGTCTCATTTTTGATTCCGGAGTCCGATCCTCCGAAAACACCTCCGATGCACATTCCCTCCGATTCATTGCAGATCATCAGGTCTTTTTCGTCCAAAGTGCGTTCCACCTCATCCAGGGTAAGGAATTTGGAACCTGAAGGAAGCGTTTTTACGATAATTTTATTCCCCTTTATCGCAGAGAGATCAAAAGCATGCAGCGGCTGACCGGTTTCAAAAAGAACATAATTGGTGATGTCTACGACGTTGTTAATGGGTTTTAGCCCAATTACCCGCAGGCGGCCTTTTAACCAATCGGGCGATTCTTTGACGGCAATTCCGGAGATTGAAACCCCGGCATACCTGGCGCAAGCTTCCGGATTAGCAATTGAAACCGCTATGTTGTGTGTTTGCTTTGATACATTGAAATGGTCAACGGAAGGCCTTGTGTATGAAATATCCTGTGTTTGGCGCAAAAAGGCCGCTAGATCTCTCGCTACTCCGATGTGAGAGGCGCTGTCAATCCGGTTGGGAGTAAGGTCGACCTCCATGCAATAATCGCTTTCTATCTTAAAATAAGAAGATGCAGGGGTTCCTGTTATAGCGGCAGGATCAAGAACCATGATGCCGTTGTGGTCGTTCCCAAGGCCGATCTCATCTTCAGCGCAGATCATTCCCGCAGATACCTCACCGCGTATTTTTGATTTCTGGATGCTAAAAGATTCATCTCCTTTGTACAAAACAGTTCCTACGGTGGCAACAATCACCTTCTGACCGGCCGCCACATTGGGAGCACCGCATACAATCGGAGCAACTTCTCCGTTGCCCAGATCCACGGTAGTGATGCTGAGATGGTCGGACCCGGGGTGTTTCTGGCATGTCAGTACTTCACCAACAACCAGACCTTTCAATCCTCCCTTGATGGATTCAACTTCCTCGATACCACCGGCTTCCAGACCCAATTGGGTGAGGATTGCAGCAACCTCTGCTGGAGTCAGTGAAGTGTCAAGGTAATCTTTTAACCATTTGTACGAGATGTTCATACTGAAATAATTTTTAATGGGGCGAATTTAGACATTTATACCCTAAAGACAAATTCCTTTTATGCTAAAGTCATTCTGAAGAACAATCTGTACAAAATAAAAATATGAAGATAATAATGAACAACTTTGAATATTGGTTGTTCAATGGCTGAGAATTTTCCTGACGGAAGAGGTAGAAATGCCTGTTAAATAACCAAACATCAATTAAAAATTAAAAAATAAATAATTTTATCATAAAATATTGTTTGAATTTAATGAATTACTATTTTGCATCACTTTTCTGACCAAGGGGATTACTTACAGAAATAAGTGTACATCACTAAATATTAATAGAATAAAATAAAATATTTTTAAGCATGGCTCCAAGCAACAAACCACGTTTAGTAAAGGATTACGATAAACTGCCACTTGATATTCAAGGACAAATAAAACTAAACTATCCGCAAGGTTTTGCCGGAAGTCTTATCACATATATCGATGCCAAAGGGAAGGTTGTCTCTGCATTGCCGTATGAAACTGAAGATTTTCACTACCTTGTCAGGATGACATTGGCTGAGGCCTACGATATTATTGAAAATGATGAAGATTTTGGCGACGATGGAATCCTTAGGGATGACTTTGCGCTTCAGGGTTTTGAAGGGGGTGATGAAGAAGATGATGTGGAAGATATCGCCGACGAACCTTTGGAAGATGACGATGATGATGACGATGACAGATAGAAAAAAGCCGGGCGACCGGCTTTTTTTATAATATGTTACTGATAAAATTGAATATTTCTGTTTCCTGATCGGGATGAAACCAATGTATGTCCGGATCCTTCCGGAACCAGGTAAGTTGTTTTCTCGCATATTTTCGGGTATTGGCCTTGATTTTTTCGATGGCTTCCTCACGGGTGCAGAGTCCGCCAAAATAATCGAAAAGTTCACGGTATCCCACGGTGTTCATGTTGTTTGAATCCCGGTAAGGAAATAAATTACGGGCCTCTTCTTCAAGTCCGGCAGCCATCATTTCATCTACCCTTTGGTTTATTCGGTCATAAAGCTCGGTGCGGTCGCGGTTCAGACCAATTTTCAGAATTTTGAAATCCCTTGTTTTTACCGTTTTTGTCCGTTGTGACGAAAATGTTTTTCCGGTGGTGTAACAGATTTCCAGTGCATGTAAAATCCTAACGGGATTTTGCAAATCAACTTCCCTGTAATAGTCCGGATCCAGAAGTTTTAGCTCAGCCCTCATTCGTTCCAACCCTTCCTTTTTCATCCTTTCCTGCAGTGTGGCTCTAAGTTCCGGGTCAACATCCGGCAGGTCATCAATCCCTTTGCTAACGGCATCAATGTAAAGCATAGATCCTCCAGTCATCAGTACAATTGGATGGCGAACAAAAAGCCCGGGCAGTAGCTCAAGAACTTCTGTTTCAAATCTGGCGGCATGATAATTTTCGAAAATCGAGTGCGAATGAATAAAGTGATGAGGTATTTGATTCAGAATCTCCTTCTTAGGAACAGCGGTGCCAATGCTCATCTCCCTGAAGAGCTGCCTGGAGTCGCACGAGATGATTTCGGTTTGGAAATGGTTGGCAATGCCAACACTCAACGCCGTTTTTCCTACACCGGTAGGACCCAAAAGGATAATCAGCGTTTGAGGGGATTTTCTATTCAATGAAACTGTTTTTCAGATAAATGGACGGGCAGAACTGAACATATTAATGTTCGAAAATTGGTGCGAAAAAAATATTTGTGAGATTTTTTGTCTTCAACAGGTAAGGCTATCAGAAGGCTGACATCAGATGATGTCGTTCTTGTCGCCGTACAATTCAGTTAAATCTTCCAGTTCACCCAGATCGTTGAGTACACTCATCATTTCGGTGTTCTCATCCAGAAGTAAATCTGTGTCGTTTTGTAAATTTCTCATTTTGTATTCAGACTTGTTTTTATAAGCCATCTTATCATAAGAATTTGAGCTCTTCTTCATAGTCGATCATTTTTAGGGGATTAACCATAAGGGAAATTTGCTCCTTACAACGGTCAAATTTATTGCGCAATGACAGAAGTTGTTCAATATTTAACTTAAATAATGTTAATTTCTCAAACAATTTTGGGATGATCATTCTATCAGACGGTTACAGACATCCAAAAATGAGTATGGCCGGGAATTTTCCCGGCCATACTCATTTTTTGTCAGTGGATCAATGACCTTCCTTGATGAAATTGAGGCAGGAACCACTTTTGAACCAGACAATTTGCTGGTCATTGTATGTGTGTTTGGCCAGAATTTCCTGGGAGGTACCATCGATGTGGTGCAAAGCCAGTTTCAAGGGTACATTGGGCGAAAATTGCTGTAAACCAAGGATATCGATTCTATCTTGTTCCTGAATTAGGTTGTAATCTTCAGGATTGGCGAAAGTGAGTGCCAGCATTCCCTGTTTTTTAAGATTAGTTTCGTGAATTCTGGCGAAAGAGCGGGTCAGCACAGCCCTTACTCCAAGATGACGAGGTTCCATGGCCGCATGTTCGCGGGAAGATCCTTCACCATAGTTTTCATCGCCAACAACGATTGATCCAATCCCGGATTTCTTGTAGGCTCTAGCCGTATCCGGGACTGTTCCGTAACTGCCCGTCAGCTGATTGAGCACAGAATTGGTATTTCCGTTGAAGTCGTTGACAGCACCGATCAGCATATTGTTCGAGATGTT
>JBAXED010000031.1:0-41111 GCA_037140615.1 Prolixibacteraceae bacterium | reverse complement strand
GTGGTTGAGAGCAGTCAGATCGACCTGAAAGATCCTGTCCAGTCGGCCATTGCGGCTAAGGCCACACATTTCAATCCGGTTGACCTGGTTTGTGGAGTGCGCAACTACAAAGGAGAGAAATTTTCTTTGCCGAAGTTCAGGGATCCTGAAACAGGATTTATTTCTTCGAAATCCAAGGACGGCAAACCACTGAAAGCGCAGGAATTACCTGGACTTTGGAATGGTGCTATGTCGGATTGGATCACCATTTTTGCGGAGGTTCCTCCTGTAACTTTTAATCCGGTGAAAACCGTCAACGACCTTTTAAGGGCAGAACATCAACCTCTTTAAGCCAATTTGATTACCTTTGAACCGATTTTAAGACGTATGCCATGATGTGGGAAGAGTCCAGAGATAATTTTGAAAGCAAAGAATTTGCCGGTGTCTTGAAGCGTTACAAACAGATGCTGACAGAGCAGCGTACGGAATTTTTTGACGTGGCTGATTTTGAATTTATTGCAGATCAATATATCGATAAAAGTCAGTTTACCAATGCTTTGCAAGCTTGCGAAATTGCGCTCAGGCAGCACCCTAATTCGATTATCGTCAAGATTAAAAAAGCCCAAATCTATCTTTCTCAGCTTAAACTTCAGAAGGCCGTTCATCTGCTGAAACACCTGGAAGAGCTGGAACCGACGAATCCCGATGTGATGATGATGCTCGGGACCTGTCACAATCTCAAGGGAGAACACCATCGTGCAAACGAATATTTCAGAAAAGCTGAGCACAACGCCTTCGAAGACCGGGATGAATTACTTTACAACATTGGAATATCGTTTATACAAACGGGTTCCTATGAAGAAGCTCTGCTCTATCTAAGAAAAGCACTTGACGAAAATCCCGATCACGAACCTGTTTTGTATGACATTGCCTTCTGTTTCGAAAAGGTAGGTGATGATCCGAAGGCCATCGAATATTACAACAAATACCTCGATATTGATCCTTTCTCCGAGTCGGCTTGGTACAATCTTGGGATCATTTACAACAGGCTTGAGGAATATGCCAAGGCCATCGATGCCTATGATTTTGCGCTGGCCATTGATGCCAACTATTCTGCAGCTATTTTCAACAAGGCCAATGCTTTATCTGCCATCGAAAGATTCAAAGAATCAATCGCGACCTACCTCGACTATCTGAAAATTGATCCAGACTCGGTCGATGCTCATCTTTACCTGGCAGATTGCTATTTCCAGCTTGACGAGTATGATAATGCACAAGTATTTTACGACAAGACCATCAGCATGGAGCCAAATTGTGCGGATGGCTGGTTTGGTGCCGGATTGGTCATGCTGATTTGCGATAATCCGACCAAAGCAGTGCCACTACTCAAAAAGTCGCTCGAAATAAATCCAGATTGCGCCGAATGCTGGAATGCGCTAGGCAAGGCATATGCCGCACTTGAGAATTTTAAGGATGCCAAATTTGCCTACCTTAAAGCTCTTGATCTCGACAATGAAATACCTGAATACTGGCTCTCCTATGCCGACTTGATGTTTAACAACAATCTTTGTGCCGAGGCTGTTAAAATTCTGGAAGATGCTGAAAATTCGGAAGCTGCCTGTGCAGCAATCCTTTACCGATTAGCCGGATTCTACATATTTATAGACAATTTTGATTTGGCCAAAGAAAAGCTGGAAGCAGCACTTTCTGAAGATTATCCCTCACATGTTGATTTTCTTGAGAATTTTCCAAATTTTATGCTTATCGACTGGGTAACCGAATTGATAGCAAAATACAACTATCTTGGAGGGGAATCTGCTCCTTTCTAAGCAGACAAAGTTAGACTTAGGACTGTTTAAATGAATTATAAGTATAGTCCAATAAGGTTATCTAAATGAGATCTCAAGTAGTTTTTTGAATTTAAATACCTTATTTTAGTAGGTAACCTTAGTAGAAAAACAAACCCCACTACGAATCCCAACCTTATTACCTTATTTGAAATTTAAGCAGCATCTTATAATTTTTCATTTTTTTGAAACTACTTGATACAACTTTCCCTATGAAACAATACGGTCTGATTGGATTTCCTCTTTCCCACTCCTTTTCAAGAAGGTTTTTTACTGAGTACTTTGAAAAAGAATCCATTGCTGCGGAATATGTCAATTTTGAAATAAGCGATATATCATTACTGACTGATGTTATCTACGAGAATCCTCAACTAATCGGGTTCAACGTAACCATCCCATACAAAGAGGCCATCATCCCATATCTGGATAGCTGTGATGCCAAAGCTGCTGCTATCAAAGCCGTCAACACGGTAAAAATCGACCGATCAGAGGTGGGGATCTCACTCAAAGGTTTCAATACCGACTTGATAGGTTTTCGTGACTCAATCCTTCCACTGTTGAAACCTCATCATAGGAAAGCCCTCGTACTGGGAACCGGTGGTGCCTCCAAAGCCATCGTTGCCACATTAAAGGACCTTTCCATTGCAACACAACTTGTTTCCCGGGAAGCAAAAGAGGGTATTTCTATCTCCTACAGCCAGCTTACGAAAGAAATCATGGATGAATATTCTGTTGTGGTTAATACTACACCGCTAGGCACTTTTCCAAAAACAGAATCCTTCCCGGAAATCCCGTACCAATTTCTGACCAAAAAACATTTGCTTTTTGATTTGGTCTACAACCCTGCCATCACCCAATTTTTGCAAAAAGGAGCAGACTGCGGAGCCACCATCAAGAATGGGCTTGAAATGCTTGAATTACAGGCTATGGCGGCATGGGAGATTTGGAATGAATTGGATGATAAGGTGAAGCAATTACCGGCTCCATAATATTCTCGAAAAAATTTCCCGATTAACCTTTGATTAATTCTATTGCCTTTTCAATAAGTTCATCTTTCCCTTTTTTGATACCTTCAATAGTTGGTTTAACTATAATATCAGGTACAATGCCAACTCTTTGTGTTTCTTTGCCATTTGGATAATATACACCAATTCCTGAAATCCCTGTTTTTAATCCTCCCGGCAGAATAATGGTTGAGAAATTTCCATCTGCTCCTGCTGTAGTACTCCCAATGATAGTCGTATTGGCTCCTGCCCGGAAAGCCATCGCAGTAAATTCAGCCTGGCTTTGGGTGAGTTCATTGACAATTACAATAAGCTTACCCGTGTACGCATCTTTGGCTTTTGGGATAGTCTTTGTTTCTGTAAATGTGAATTCTCCCGGGTTATCCGTATTCCCTATTGTAAATTTTACAAAAGGGGTTGAGGAAGAGGGAATAAAGTATGGCATTGATGAAGAGGAAACAAAGTATGAACCAAGCAAGTAAGGAACGAATGTTTTCGGATAATTACGAATGTCAATAATGATTCCTTTCGTATTTTTAAATGTCGCTTTAATTGGTTCAATATCATCTTTCCTAATGTCCTTTAATGTTATATAACCAATATTGTCATCTAAAAGCTTAAAACTTTTCCCTATATCATTTCTATAACGACTGTTAAGATTTACATTGTATAGTTTTAATTCTTTCTCTATGTTCTTGTCTTCTGAAATATATTTAATATGAATACTATTTACGTTCGATCTGAGAATATCCCGAGATATATCCCTCATTCTGGCAGCTTCATTTGATGCAGGATAATAGCTCTTCAAATCCTTAAGGAGTTCTTCAATCGTTTTCCCATTTATATGGGTGATAATATCTCCTATCCGGAGACCTGCTTCCTTTTTCAATTCATCATTATTATACTCATCCACAACCAACTTATCTTCAATAAAGCGTACATGCACAGGGGGGTAAAACGTTCCTTTCCATTGATTCATTTTGTCACTACCTCCCCAAAGATTAGCATGAGAGTCCTGTATCTCACCGATTATTTTTACTGCCGCCAATTCATATTCCAATTCATTTTTTGCAGTAATAAACAACGGTATATATTCTTTTAATGTGCCACTCCACTGCTTATCCGTTAAGTGTTTGTATGGAAAGAAATATTGAATCATATTCCAATACCTGTAAAGCGCCAGTAACCTGAATCCTGCGTCTGGATAAGGCATATACAGATAAGAATTTTCACCGAGAAATTCAGGATTCCCGACCCCTTGAAAATGCCGGATATAAAATTGATCTCCCTGAATTCTGTTATGATAAATATAAAACAGCTTTTGCTTTAACCGGTCGTCTAAATTATTGTTTATCCATGAATGATCAGGCTTTAGAAAGGCATTGGATGCAGTTTCCTTACAATCTTTACAGATTTGAATAGAGCCGAATTTATCTATCCACTTTATAAGAATTTTGTCTCTTTCAGCTTTACCACTATTTGCTAAATATGCAGGAAGAATACGGAAGAGTTCATAATCCCAGTTGTAATTTCCTTTGGCAATTACCGGATGATGATATTTTAAAAATCCCCATATCTTTCCTAACAATTCCAAATCTTCAATGGTCTTTTCACTAAGTGCCGGAAAATTAATTTTGGATCCCGAATCGAATTCTTTGTCCGAAATTGCTGTCCCTTCCTTGAATTTATTGGAAGATGTTCCCATGCAACCTGCACAAATAAACAGGATAAAAAAGGTGAATATTTTCATTATAATTAAGTGTCTCTTTAATCTGTTTTTGTGGTTACATCGCTGTACCCGATATCAACCAAAAACAATCCTTTCGCTGCAACACTGGCACCCGCACTGCTTCGATCTTTTTTATCGATCACTGCCTGAAATTCGGCCAAAGTCATTTTCCCCAATCCAACCTCCAATAGTGTTCCTACAATGGCTCTGACCATGTTACGCAAAAACCGGTCGGCCCGAATAGTGAAGACCAACTGACCACTATTCTCCACCCAAAAAGCCTTGGTTACCTTGCAGTTGTTGGTCTTAACATCACTTCCCAGTTTGCTAAAGCTGGTAAAATCGCTGACATCAAAAAGCAGTTTCGCAGCCTGGTTCATCAACTCCAGGTCCAGCTTCCGGCTTTCTTTTTCTGAATAGGCATGGGTGAAAGGATCCTTGCGGCACGAGAGATAGTATTTATATTCCCGGTAGGTGGCATCAAACCTGGCATGTGCATCATCTCTAACCCTGAAAATTTTCTGCACAGCGATATCAAAAGGCAACAAACAGTTGAGCTTAAAAACTACATTTTCGTCTTCCAGGCCTTCATGCTGACAGTCAAAATGAGCGATGTAAAAAGCAGCATGAACACCGGTGTCGGTTCGGCCAGCTCCGACTACTTCAATCTTTTCGCGTGCAATCACAGTAAGCGCTTTCTCGACCTCCTCCTGTACCGACTTGGCATTCTGCTGAATTTGCCAGCCATGGTAGTTGGTCCCGTCGTATGAAAGCTGAATAAAATACCTCATAATTACCCTGATTTTTAGCAAAATTACACAAATAACCCCTGTCAACCACCAATTACTCCAATAACACGAATTAAGAAAAAATTATTTTTCGTTAGAAAATGAATCGTTTGAATTGTAAGGAGGTTTCACCAAAGTTGACAAGTAAACCCAGCCTAAGGTGGGAGGCTTTCAAATAATTGAAGAGTTGAGCTTGGTGAATATCAGTCAATTCACTTGCAGCCTTCAATTCCAACACTATTTTACCAAAACACACAAAATCAGGAGTATATACTTTCTTCAGAAATATCCCTTTATATTGAATCTTCAATCTCTTCTCCCTTTCAAAATTCAGGGTATTATCGACAAATTCCATTTCCAAAGCTTCCTGGTAAACCGCCTCCTTGAAGCCGCACCCAAGTCTTTTATGCACCTCCATGCAACAGCCAACAATCTGATAGCATTCATCCCTATATATTAAATCATCATCTATAGCTCTCATTTGTTGATTATTTATCTTTAATCTACAAGTTACAGCAAACAAATCTATTAAACGAACAATACCCAATTTTTCTTAATATTCGTGTAATTAGCGCAATTGGTGGTTGGAAGGGGTTTTATTTGTGTTAATTTGCAGTCTATATATTGGTTAACATTTTTTAATAAAAACTTGAAATCATTAATGGTTCAAAATACTATTTTTGGTTCCGTTTTAACATTTATAATAAATACATCCTTAAGATTATGGATCAAAAAGTAGATATTCGGGAGTTGAATGAAAAAATCCAACGTGAAAGCTCGTTTGTAGACCTTATTTCCATGGAGATGAACAAGGTCATCGTCGGACAAAAGCATTTGGTTGAAAGTTTATTGATCGGATTGTTGTCGGATGGACACATTCTTCTCGAAGGCGTTCCAGGATTGGCAAAAACGCTGGCAATCAATACGCTGGCACAAACCATCGATGCAAAATTTGCACGTATCCAATTTACACCCGACCTTCTCCCTGCCGACTTGCTTGGTACAATGATTTACAGTCAGAAAAAAGAGGAGTTTATGGTCAGGAAAGGCCCTATTTTCACCAATTTTGTCCTGGCAGATGAGATCAACCGCGCACCCGCAAAAGTTCAGTCGGCTTTGCTGGAGGCCATGCAGGAACGTCAGATCACCATTGGCGATCACACCTATAAACTGGATAGTCTTTTCCTGGTAATGGCTACGCAGAACCCAATAGAACAAGAGGGAACCTATCGTTTGCCTGAAGCTCAGGTCGACCGTTTTATGCTGAAGGTCGTGCTGAACTACCCCAAAAAGGATGAAGAAAAATTGATTATCCAACTCAATTTACAGAAACAGTTTCCAAAGGCCAATGCAGTGGTTACTCCTGCCGATATCGTCCGTGCCAGAGAAGTGGTCAAAGAAGTTTATATGGATGAAAAGATTCAGAAATACATCATCGATATCGTCTTCGCTACCAGAGAACCTGCAGAGCACGGACTGGCAAAATACAAAGAGATGATCACTTATGGTGCTTCCCCCCGTGCTTCTATCAGCCTTGCACAGGCATCGAAAGCCTATGCATTCATTAAAAGACGTGGCTATGTGATTCCGGAGGACATCCGCGCCGTTTGTCATGATGTATTGCGCCACCGCATCGGACTGAGCTACGAAGCTGAAGCCAACAACCTCACCGCCGAAGAGATCATCAGCGAAATCCTAAATACAGTAGAAGTTCCTTAGTTGAGAGTTGAGAACTGAGAGTTGAGAGTACAAAAAAAGTTCACTTCTTAAAGCAACTTTAGGCACTCTAGGCACTTTAGTCACTTTAGTTCACTTTAGGCACTTCTCATTAGTGCTCCAATTTTATAATATCGCGACAGTGGAAGCAACTGAACTATTAAAAAAAGTCAGAAAGATTGAGATAAAAACACGTGGTCTCTCCCGCAATATTTTTGCTGGTGAATACCATAGTGCCTTTAAAGGTCGTGGAATGGCTTTCAGTGAAGTACGTGAATACCAGTTTGGCGACGACATCCGCAACATAGACTGGAATGTAACAGCCCGGTATAACCATCCGTTTATCAAAATTTTCGAAGAAGAAAGAGAGTTAACCGTGATGCTTTTGATCGACGTCAGCGGATCAAATGATTTTGGGACTGTCGGCCGATTGAAACAACAACTCATCACTGAAATTGCAGCCATTCTCTCTTTCTCGGCTATTTCGAACAACGACAAAATCGGGGTGATCTTTTTCTCTGACCGAATTGAGAAATTTATTCCTCCAAAAAAAGGACGGACCCATACCCTCAGAATTATCCGGGAATTAATCGAATTTCAAGCAGAATCAAAAAAGACCGATCTCCCTCTGGCACTTCAATATCTTACCAATGCCATGAAGAGGCATGTCACAGCATTTCTGATTTCTGACTTCATGAATCAAAATGCCGGACTGGAAAAAGCAATTTCCATTGCCAACAACAAGCACGACCTTGTGGCTCTTCATATTTTTGATGAGCGAGAAGCGGAGTTGCCATCGATTGGAATGATCAAGCTGAAAGATGCTGAAACTGGCGAATACATCTGGGTAGACACCTCCAGTAGTTCCGTGCGTAAAACCTATCTCTACCATTGGCTGAATTCGAAAAAAGAGATGGAAACATTGTTAAAAAAGACCGGAACAGATTATGTAAGCATCAGTACCCGGGAAGATTATGTCAAATCATTGGTTGCACTTTTCAAAAAAAGAGAACACAAACTTTGATCTAAATTATGTTCAGACTAAAATATTTTCTGCTATTACTATTTTTTACCCTCACAATCATTCCCACTGAAGCACAGCAGGTGAAGATCAGCGCTTCATTGGAAAAAGATTCCATCTGGCTGGGTGATCAGATCAAGATGATTCTTGTGGCCGAATATCCTGTCGGGACTTTACTCACCTTTCCTACCTTGAAAGACAGTCTGGCCAACGGTATCGAAGTAGTATCCAGATCTGCCAGAGACTCTTCAAAGATTGGAGACGGGGTCATTCAAATGCGTCAAAGTTATCTTATCACGGCTTTCGACAGCGGTCCTCATCCCATTGCGCCATTTCTGTTCGCACAAAAGTCGAGCCTGTCTAAAGATTCACTTAGAAGCAATTCGCTTACCTTATTTGTAAAAGTTCCCAATGTTGACCTTAAAAAAGGGTTTGCAGACATTAAGAAACCTTACGGCGCACCGGTAACTTTCAAAGAGATAGCTCCATGGATTCTGGGAATCATCCTGATCGCCTCAGTCATCTTTTTACTATTGTATGCGATCAACAGAAGAAGAAAAAATATTCCATTGTTTACTTTGCCTTCCAAACCAAAACTTCCGCCACATGTTATCGCGCTGAGCGAGTTGGATAAACTGAAGGAAGAACAATTGTGGCAGCACGATAAAGTGAAAGATTATTACACCAGACTCACCGATATCATCAGGGTGTACCTGGAAGATCGGTACGAAGTTCCGGCCATGGAGCAGACTACCTACGAGATCCTCTCTCAGTTCAAAGGGGAGAATTCTCAAATAAAGGGCAAGCTTTATAACAGTTTGCAGAAAACACTTGACACCTCCGATCTGGTCAAGTTTGCAAAATATACCCCGCTGGCCGATGAGAATCATTTTGTGCTGGTCAATGCCTATACTTTGGTCGAGGAGACTAAGGCAGTGCCTGTTGAAGTTGCCAAAAAACAGACACCGCCTCCTGCAGATACAATAGATGAGAATACTACCTCAGGTGCAAACGAAATTGAAAAACAGTCATGAGCAGTATATCTTTTGCACGTCCCGAATATTTCTACCTGTTGCTGGGTTTGCTTCCCCTGATTGGCTGGTACATCTGGAAACAGAAAAAATCGAGCGCCAGTTTGCAGATATCCAGTATCACTCCTTTCAAAGATGCACCGAAAACATGGAAGCATTATCTGCGCCACTTATTGTTTGTTGGGCAACTGGCCGTATTATCGCTGCTCATTGCAGCCATGGCCAAACCGCAATCATCCAGCAGCTGGCACAATCAAACCATCGAAGGGATAGATATCATCATTGCCCTCGACATTTCCGGATCGATGCTTGCCAGAGATTTCCAGCCAAACCGCCTGGAAGCCGCCAAAAATGTGGCGAGCGAATTTATCTCCGGAAGGGAATTCGACAGGATGGGCCTTGTCATTTTCTCTGCCGAGAGCTTTACACAATGTCCCTTGACAACCGACAGGGCCGTACTGCTAAATCTCTTCAAGGACATTGAAAGTGGAATGATTGAAGACGGAACCGCCATCGGACTTGGATTGGCCAATGCTGTTTCGAGACTAAAAGACAGCGAAGCCAAAAGTAAGGTGATCATTCTTTTGACCGATGGAGAAAATAACAGGGGAGAAATTGCTCCCATCACTGCGGCCGAAATTGCCAAAACATTCGGAATCCGGGTTTATACCATCGGCATTGGTTCCATTGGAACGGCTCCTTTTCCTGTCCAAACGCCATTTGGTATTCAGATGAGGGATATCGAAGTTAAAATCGATGAAAAAACCCTTCAGGCCATTGCGAACCTGACAGATGGAAAATATTTCAGGGCCACCAATAATTTGAAACTGGCAGAAATTTACAAAGAGATCGACCGATTGGAAAAGTCTAAAATTGACAGCAAAGAGTTGAGCTCCAAAACGGAAGAGTACAAAAGGTATGCTGTTCCTGCACTTATCCTGGCTCTCTTTATTCTCTTTCTACAATTAACGTATTTAAGAAAATTACCATAACGCACTGAAAATTAATTTATATGGATTCGTTTAGATTCGCTCATCCCGAATATTTCTATATCCTTCTGGTTCTCCCTGCGTTGGTTTTCCTTTTTCTCTTTACCAGGATACTGCGAACTAGAAAGTTGAAGAGTTTTGGAGATATTGAACTGCTGGAACAATTAATGCCTAGTCTCTCTACCGGAAGGCCCGTCATTAAATTTATTATCTGGTTGCTTGCTGTCACTTGCCTTATTACTGCTCTGGCTCAGCCACAATTTGGATCAAAACTGACGCTCACGAAACGCAAAGGAGTCGAACTGATTATTGCGCTCGATGTTTCCAATAGCATGAAAGCCCAGGATATCAAGCCAAACAGATTGGAAAGAGCCAAACGCGCCATCGCCAAACTGACCGACCGGCTGAAAAATGACAAAATCGGATTGGTTGTTTTTGCGGGTCAGGCCTATGTTCAGCTGCCCATCACATCAGATTATTCATCAGCCAAACTATTTCTGGAATCAATTACCACTGATGTTGTTCCTGTTCAGGGTACTGCCATCGGAGCAGCCATCGAAATGGGCTTGAAATCTTTTTCTCCCAGCTTCGAAGGAAGTAGAGCGATTATTGTCATCACCGACGGCGAAAACCACGAAGATGATGCGGTTGGTATGGCCAAGAAAGCAAAAGAAAAGGGAATTGTTGTTCACACCATCGGAATGGGATTGCCTCAAGGGGCGCCAATTCCATTGACAGAAGGCAGCAGTGATTTTCTGAAAGACAAGTCAGGCAGTATCGTGGTAACTAAGCTCGATGAGCCGATGCTGACTCAAATCTCTGAAGCCGGTGGAGGCTCGTACATTCGGGCGAATAATGCGGAAGTTGGCTTGAACAACCTCTTCAACGAGATCGAGAAAATGCAAAAGACAGAGATGGAATCGCGCGAATACTCGGAATACAACGATCAGTTTCCGGTATTCCTATCGCTTGCCTTCTTTTTGATTCTGGCAGATTTTATGATCCTTGATCGGAAAAACAAGTGGCTCAAGAATTTCAGGTTATTTGGAACCAACAAAAAATTGTCATGAAAAAATTTATCCTCATAATTGCTCTCCTCTTCCCTGTACTTGTGGCTTTCTCACAAGCAGAGCGGAAGTACATCAGAGACGGCAATAAATTTTATGAGACTGGCTTAAAAGACACCACCAAACTTGACTCAGTCAGTTTTGGAAAAGCCGAAGTTGCCTATCGGAGAGCTCTGGAGCTGAAACCCGATGATCATCAATGGCAGTTCAACCTGGCCAACTCTCTTTACAAACAGAAGAAAGCTGACGAGTCGGCCAAAGAATTTGAAGACATCGCTGAGAAAACATCATTGCCGGTCGACAAATCCAAAGCATATCACAACATGGGTAATTCTTACCTGGTTCAGAAAAAGCTGGATGAGAGTATTGCTACCTATAAAAAAGCATTGCGCTTAACCCCCAACGATCCTGAGACCAAGTACAACCTTGCCTACGCCATGAAGATGAAGAAGGAAGAGCAGAAGAAAAAAGATCAGAACAAAGACAAAGACAAGGATAAGGATAAGGATAAAAACAAAGATCAGAATAAGGACAAAAATAAAGACCAGAACAAAGATCAAAACAAGGATCAAAAAGATCAGGACAAGCAAAAACAAAATCAGGATCAAAACAAAGATCAGAAACAGGATCAGCAACAACAGCAAAACAAGATATCAAAACAAAATGCTGAGCAAATGCTTCAGGCTTTAGAAAATGATGAAAAACAGACCCAGGAAAAAGTAAAAAAAATCCAGGCGCTGAAGGCGCAGAAACGAAATGTGGATAAGAATTGGTAAAGAAAGTGACTAGAGTGACTAGAGTGAGCTAAAGTGACTAAAGTACTTGGCTACAAATATAAATAGTGCGTAACTTTAGTCACTCTAGTCACTTTAGTTCACTCTAGTCACTTGTAGATAAATGATAAAATATAGATTATATAGACATGCTTTTTAGGACATCAAAACTCATATTCATTTTCCTCCTTTTCGTCCTGCCGGGATGGGCAGCCGATAAGGTCACATTTACCATGGAAGCCCCTCAGGTTGTTGAGATGGGAGAGCAATTCAGACTCTCTTTTACTGTCAACGCCAATGGACAAAACCTCAAACTTCCTGATTTGGGTGACTTTGATGTTCTCATGGGGCCATCCACATCAACAAGCTCCTCTTTTCAGATCATCAATGGAGTGAGTTCACAATCGGTATCCTATTCATATTTGTATGTTCTGCGCGCAAAAAAAGAAGGACGCTTTAACATCAATCCCGGCTCAATCACAGTAAATGGTACTGAATATAAATCCAACGCACAATCCATTGAAGTAGTAAAAGGATCAGCTAAGCCTTCCAACGGTGGCGTTGATGAGCCCACTTCCACTCCGGGTACTGTCCCTAAAAAGGACCTTTTCGTGAAGCTTATCCTCGACAAGCGATCGCTTTACAAGGGAGAACATCTCACTGCTGCCATCAAAATCTATTCGAAAGTCAATCTGAACGGTTTCGAAGATATTTCAATTCCAAATTTCGAAGGGTTTTGGACCCAGGACATCCAACTTCCCCAACAAATTTCGCTGCAAAGGGAAACTTTTAATGGAGAGATCTACAACGTTGGCACACTCAAGAAGACATTATTGTTTCCGCAGCAGACAGGGAATATCACCATCGGATCGGTCAAAATTGATTGCATCGTTCAGCAGCGGGTCAAGAAATCGCAGAGTATGTTTGATGATTTCTTCGACTCATTTGCCAACGTCAAAGCCACGATCATCAGCGATCCGGTTTCCATCAATGTATCGCCACTACCTTCTCCTCCCGCAGCATTTTCAGGCGCAGTGGGGAAATTTGACATTCGCTCGTCCATAACAGCCAAAAGTGTCAGGGAAAACGACGCCATCACCATCAAACTGGATGTGAACGGAAATGGAAATATAAAGCTGATCAATCCTCCGAAAATTAATTTTCCTGCCGATTTTGAGGTTTACGATCCAAAGACCAACAGCAATTTCGCAGCATCTGAACAAGGTCTGAATGGCAACATCACTTTTGAATATCTTTTTCTGCCCCGATTTGCAGGAACCTACACCATTCCGGCAGTGAATTTTGTCTTTTTTGATACCGATTCAAAAAGATTTGTCACCAAAACGACAGAGGAGTACAAGATAAAAGTTGAAAAAGGTGACGGTACCCGTTCCCAGATGGTCAATGCCGTTGCAAAAGAGGATCTGAAACAGTTAGGTACAGATATCCGCTACATTAAAACCGCCGGAGCACCTCTAAAAACAAAAGGATATACTTTCTTTGGTTCCTTCTCCTTCTACCTGCTATACATCAGCGGAATACTTGTTTTGCTGGCCATTTACCTGCTCAACCAGAAAAGGATTCGTGAGAATGCAAATGTAGCCAGAATGAAAAATAAGAAAGCCAGCAAAGTAGCTTTGAAGAGACTTAAAGAGGCGAGCGGACATCTTCACGCCGGATCTGACGAGAAGTTCTACGAATCAGTTACCCGGGCATTCTGGGGATATCTTAGCGACAAACTGACCATTCCTGCTTCAGAGTTATCAAGGGAAAAAGCCTCTGACGAACTTGCCAAGCACGTAGTTTCTTCCGGTATCATCGAAAGGTTCGTGCAGATCCTCGATACCTGCGAGTATGCCCGATATGCCCCAGGCGGTAGTTCGGCCAAGATGAAAGAGCTTTTCGAAGAGGCCACAGAGGTGATGTCAGTCATGGAAAAGGAAATAAAATAAACTTTGTTCAATGAAAAATATCATTCTAAAATTTTTGCTTATACTGCTCGTTCTTGGGAGTGCAAAAGTGACCTACTCCCAGTCTGCCGCCCTGCAGGATTCTATTACCAAAGCCAATCAGCTATATACTTCAGCAAAATATGCCGATGCAGTTAAAACCTATGAAGCGGTAGCCGCCAAAGGATTCGAATCTTTCGAACTATATTACAATCTGGGAAACGCGCTATATAAATCCAACAACATTACCTATGCCATCCTCAATTATGAAAGGGCTCTGAAGTTGTCTCCCAACCACGAAGATGCAAAGTTCAACCTTGAGATGGCCAAAAGACAAGTGGTAGACAACATCGATTTGCTGCCGGAACCCGGATTTTTGCGGTGGTGGCACGAACTCATCAGCTCACGGCCTGCCGATAGTTGGGGAACCCATTCACTAGTCAGCTTCTTTCTTTTTTTGCTTCTGTTTGCGCTATTTCTTTTTGCTACAACCATCCGAAACAAACAAGTCACTTTCTGGCTGGCCGTTGTAGCCCTTGCTTATAGTCTGCTAACTTTCTCTTTTGGCTCCAGTCAGCGGAGCAAACTCGTTCACCACAACAGCGGAGTCATCACCGAGCGGAGTGTCCGTATGAAAGGATCACCAAGCGAAACCGGGACAGAACTATTCATTCTCCATGAAGGTCTCAGCGTTCAGATTACCGACAAACTAGGCGACTGGATCGAAATCCGACTGGCTGATGGAAACAAAGGGTGGGTGAAGGAGAGTGCGCTGATCAGGATATAAGAAAGACTGGGAGACTAGGGGACTAGGGGACTGGGAGACTAGGGGACTGGGAGACTAGGGGACTAGGGGACTGGGAGACTAAGAGAGTGGAAGAGTGGGCGATCTTAACATTTCATACTTTTCAAACAACATAAACTATTCAAACATGCAAATGGCGACCTACATTGATCTTTCGCATCCGATCACCGACTCCATGCCCTATTATCCGGGCGATGTGCCGGTTTCGCTAAAACAAGTTGCTTCCTTTCAAGAGGAGGGTCACAACAATTTCCTTCTCTCAACCGGAATGCATTCCAGCACACATATCGATGGTCCGATGCACCTGACTTCCAACCTTACCAGGATAGCTGATCTCCCAATAGAACAATTTGCAGGAAAGGGATTTCTGGTAAATGTCGTCGGACAGAAAATCATTGATCTTCCTGAATCTGCTTTCGAAAAACTCCTTCCTGACTCGGTGGTTCTTTTTTACACAGGATTTGATCTTTATTTCTCGCAAAAAGCATACTATCTTTCCTATCCTGAGCTGAGCGAAGCGACAGCTCAAATTCTTGTAAAGAAACAGGTGAAAATAGTAGGTATGGACTCCCCTTCTCCCGATTATGCCCCATTCAAAACTCATGATATATTGCTAAATAATAACATCCTGATAATTGAAAACCTCACCAATCTTTCATCCCTCCTCCGTTGCCATGATTTTGAAATCCTTGCCTTTCCATTAAAAATAATGGCCGACAGCTCTCCGGTAAGGGTGGTAGCAAGGATCTCGGATAAAGGCTGTTAGCTGTTTTCAATTAGCTGTTAGTAATTAGAAAAAATATTGCAGGAAGATAATCCAAAATCTACAATTTAAAATTTCAACTTCCCAACTTATGAAAAATGTAAAAATGCTTTTGGTTCTGGTGGCCTTCATGTTGGCCGCAAATAGTTATAGTCAGCCATGGCAACCAGCCGGAAATCTGATCAAAACAGTTTGGGCCGAACAGGTAAACCCGCTGAATCCGCTACCCGAATATCCCAGACCAATTATGATAAGGAGCGACTGGCAAAACCTCAACGGTTTGTGGGAATATGTCATTCTTGCCAAAGGTGGAGGTCTTCCGGTAAAATTTGACGGTAAAATTTTGGTTCCCTTTGCCATTGAATCCAGTCTATCCGGCGTCCAAAAAACGGTTGGGTCAACCAATGAACTATGGTACCAGCGTAATTTTGCAGTGCCGGCTTCCTGGAAAAACAAAAAAGTTCTGCTCAATTTCGGAGCTGTCGACTGGAAAGCTGATGTTTGGATCAACGACATCAAAGTTGGCAGCCACCAGGGAGGTTACACTGCATTCGTTATCGACATCACACCCTTTCTGGGAAAAGCAGAGCAAAAATTGACTGTTCGGGTTTGGGATCCAATTGATAAGGGATTTCAGCCGAGAGGCAAACAGGTAGAAAATCCCCGCGGAATATGGTACACTTCCGTAACCGGAATTTGGCAAACAGTGTGGATCGAAGCCGTTAATGAAAACTACGTTACCTCTATCAAATCAATTCCTGACATTGATGGCAAAACCCTTGCAGTTACTGCCAATCCATTCGAAAAAAATCAGGGTGATCTCATTGAGGTCAAGGTGCTAGACAAAGGAAAATTGGTTGGATCTTCAAAATCCGCTGCTGGCGAAGAGGCCTTGGTTTCTCTGTCTGAAATGAAATTGTGGAGCCCGGAATCACCATTTCTTTATGATTTGGAAATTTCTCTGATCCGGAACGGAAAATTGCTCGACCTGGTAAAAAGCTATGCCGGAATGCGCAAAATCTCATCCAAACGTGATGCAAACGGCATTGTAAGATTACAACTTAACAACCATGACTACTTCCAGTTTGGTCCGCTCGACCAGGGCTGGTGGCCGGATGGATTGTACACAGCCCCAACCGACGAGGCATTGGCATTTGATATCAAAAAGACAAAAGACTTTGGCTTCAACCTGATCCGTAAGCATGTGAAAGTAGAACCTGCCAGATGGTACTACCACTGCGACAAGGAGGGCATTCTGGTCTGGCAGGATATGCCAAGTGGCGGTGAAAGTCCGCAATGGCAGCAACGCAACTATTTCAATGGGAAAGAACTCGAAAGAAGCCAGGAGTCAGAAGACAACTACCGTGCCGAATGGAAAGCAATTATGGATCAGCATATTTCCAACCCTTGTGTGGTAACCTGGGTTCCGTTTAATGAAGCCTGGGGACAGTTCAAAACACCTGAAATCTCTGCCTGGATCAAATTATATGACCCATCCCGATTGGTGAACAGTGCCAGTGGGGGAAATTTCTATCCCGTCGGCGATATGCTCGATATCCACAACTATCCTGCTCCTGAGTTTGCCATGTACGATGGCAGAAGATCTTGTGTTTTGGGCGAATACGGCGGCATCGGACTTCCTACCGAAAATCACCTCTGGGTCAAAGACAAGAACTGGGGTTATGTGCAATACAAAACTTCAGAAGAAGCCACCAATGCTTACATCGATCTTGCCGAAAAATTAAAAGCCCTCATCCCCCGCGGATTCTCGGCCGCAGTCTATACCCAGACCACCGATGTTGAAATGGAAATCAACGGACTGATGACCTACGACAGGAAGGTCATCAAACTGGATGAAGCCCGGATAGCCAAGGTGAATAGGGAGATTTGCAATTCACTGAAATAAAAGGCTAAAGGTTAAAGGCTAAAGTGGAATTTGTGGTCGGGGAGAATTCGATTCAACATGATAAATAAAGTCGATACCATCAACCCACTGGGTTTAAGCGTCCATCCATAACAGAGAATCGGGATAGCAGCGTCCTCCCTTTAGCCTTTATCCTTCTTCATAGCCCCTTCATGGAGAAAGCTATCCTCTTTCGGGGAATATCCACTTCAACGACCCGAACCTTCACATGCTGCTGGAGTTTCACAACTTCAGCGGGGTCGCTCACAAACTTATCGGCCATTTCGCTGATATGAACCAATCCATCCTGCTTGATGCCTACATCGACAAATGCCCCGAAGCGGGTAATGTTGGTGACAATACCTGGCAGTACCATCCCCGGAATCAGATCGGACATAGAATAAATGCCATCAGCAAACTCGAAATGCTTGATGCCTGATCGAGGGTCGCGGCCGGGTTTGGCCAGTTCGGTCAGAATATCTGTGAGTGTGGGAATTCCCACCTCTTTGCTTACATACTTGCTAAGTTCAATTTTGGATGTTAGCTGCTCTCTCCCGATCAACTCAGAAAGTTGACAACCAAGATCAGTTGCAATTTTTTCCACAAGTTTATACCGCTCGGGATGCACAGCCGAATTGTCCAACGGATTCTGAGCACCTGAGATCCGCAAAAATCCAGCACACTGTTCGAAAGCTTTTGGGCCCATGCGCGGGACTTTGTGCAAAGCTTCCCGCGATGGGAAAGGACCATTTTCTTTTCGGAATTCCACAATGTTCTGCGCCAATGTGGCATTGAGGCCTGAGACATAATTCAGCAGATGACTGCTGGCTGTATTCAAATCGACACCAACCTTGTTGACACATGATTCCACGGTAGTTTCCAGCGAACTTTGTAGCTGTTTTTGGTCCACATCATGCTGGTATTGTCCGACACCGATAGATTTCGGATCAATCTTTACCAGTTCTGCCAGCGGATCCATCAACCTTCGACCTATCGAAATGGCACCACGAACAGTCACATCATATTGCGGAAATTCATCGCGGGCAGTTTTGGATGCCGAATAGACGGATGCTCCATCTTCGCTCACAACAAAAACCTGGATCTCCTTGTCGAACCTCATCTTCTTGAAGAAGCTTTCGGTCTCCCTGCTGGCAGTGCCATCACCGATAGCGATAGCGTCAATCTTGTAACTCCCTACCAGCGAACCTATTTTTCGCATCGCCTGACCAACTTCCGATTGAGGTGGATGCGGATAGATCGTCTCATTGTGCAACAAATTTCCCTGCGCATCGAGGCACACTACCTTGCACCCTGATTTGAATCCGGGATCGATGCCCATCACCCTTTTCTGGCCAAGGGGCGGAGACAATAGCAATTGTCTGAGATTTTCAGTAAAAACCCTGATGGCTTCAAGGTCGGCCTTTTGCTTTGAGTCGCTGAAAAATTCGGTCTCCATGGATGGTGCAAGAAGCCTTTTATAGGCATCTTTTATGGCCAAAATAACTTGCTGACTACTTAGATTCTGGGAAGTAACGAAATATTTATCCAATCGCTCAAGGGTTCGATCGTCATCAGGGGAGATCGACAACTTCAGGAATCCTTCTTTTTCACCACGGCGCATGGCCAGCAATCTATGCGACGGACAACGGTTAAGTGCTTCAGAAGAATCAAAATAATCGCGGTACTTGATGCCCTCTTCTTCTTTCCCCTTTGCCACTTTTGAGAAAACAACTGCTTCCCGTGCAAAACTGTTCCTGACGATATTTCTGGCGATATTGTGCTCATTCAAGGCTTCGGCAACAATATCCCTGGCACCGGCCAATGCCTCCTCCACATCAGGCACCTGATCGTTCAGAAAATGTTTAGCCCTAAAATAGGGATCCTTTTCTGATTGTTGCATCAGTATTTCCGCCAGTGGCTCCAGTCCCTTTTCTTTTGCGATGCTGGCACGGGTACGTCTCTTGGGTTTGAAAGGCAGATAGATATCTTCCAATTCATTAAGCTGAAAACAATTATCAATTTTGGATTGAAGCTCGGGTGTAAGCAGATTCTGTTCGCCAACAGATTTTAATATCGTCCCTTTTCTTTTCTCAAGTTCGTCGAGACGTTCAGCCTCTTCTTTGATATTCGCAAGATATATTTCATCCAGACTGCCGGTCATCTCCTTCCTATACCTGGCAACAAAGGGAATGGTCGCCCCTTCGTCAAATAATGTCAGCACACTGATTATTTGATTTTTATCTACACCTATGCGATCAGATATAAGTTGAATTATCTTGTCATTTCTCATAGATACAAAGATAATTTTTTTACACCTGTCAGGTTTAAAAATTTATTCCCGAGGTTCTTCCTGATCCTCTTGAATATCCTGCCATTCTGAATCATCCTGCGCATCTTCCTCCTCATCAACAGGAATGACTTGGTTCATTGGGGCTGGAGACTTGAAAAGTAATGCAAGCACCAAGCCTGAAATGGCACCCCACAAATGGCCTTCCCATGAAATTTCGGGTTTGATCGGAAAGATGCCCCAAAATAATCCACCGTAGAGTAGAGCAACAATAAGCGAAATAGTCAGCAAGCCTGCGTGCCTGCTCAGAACACCGCTTAAAAACAGGAAAGCAGCCAAGCCATAAATGATTCCACTTGCCCCGATGTGCAAGGCATCCCTTCCTCCCAACCAAAGAAAAATACCGGATAAGAGGTAAATAAGTCCGAAAATCGCAAACGGTGATTTCCTGTAGAAGAAAAACAGGGAAAACGTGAGGACAAACAAAGGAAAAGTATTAGCAGCCAGGTGCTCGAAATTACCGTGAATCAAGGGGGAGAATAGAATTCCTCTTAAGCCTGTAAAGTCTCTGGGAAGTACACCCCAGCTGGAAAAATCGAATCCAAATTCAAATTCCAACAATTTCATCAGCCACAAAAACACCACAAAGACAGAAGATACAAAGAGGGAATACCAGCCGATATGCTTTTCAATTTGGTATTGCTCATCCGTATAACTACTAGGATAATAGCGGGATAGAAGTGGCATTTAACAATTATTTCTGCGTATGGTTTGTTGGATAAATTTATATAATTATCACAGACCCCCTATTTCAAAATTAACAGCAACATTAAGAGAGTCTTTCTAATTCTACAATATATTGCAGACAATTGTAAACAATCTATATTTTCAATATCCCATGCTATAATCAAAACTAAATATATCCAATATTTCGCAGGCAGAATGATTGTTTTCCTTTATTATTTTATGTTTATATTTATTGCATTAAAATAAGCCTGATCGCTTTCACCAAAAGTGATGATTATATGCAAGGCAATATCCTGTCTGAAATTGGCAGATTTATAGACATTTTATCTAATATTTACTTGCCATAGGAATATAATATGACACCAAAAAAAATCTTAGTTGCAGAAGACAATAAGCTCATTCAGGATACTGTTGTTTTTAAATTGCAACGAGATGGCTATGAAGTTGTTAAAGCCATCGATGGGAAAGAGTGCATGGAATGCTTACACAATGGCAGCTATGATTTGCTAATCACCGACTTGTTCATGCCTTTTATTAGTGGCCATGAGGTTATTTATGCTGTCAGATCTGAAATGAAAATCGATCTGCCAATTCTGGTCTTGTCGGCAGCAGGATCGGAAGAGACTGTATTAAAGGCTTTTGAACTGGGTGCTGATGATTATATGATCAAACCCTTTAGTTTGGGTGAACTTTCAATACGTGTAAGGAAGATTCTGGCCTCAAGGAAATAATTTAAACCTATAGTTTTATTCGGAGCGCTGAAGATGTTTAGACTTATTACAATGCTTCTTATCACAGCTTTCCCGCTGTTAACATCCTTAGACTCCTTTGGTCAGGAAAGCAAGGAAACCATTCCTGTCATTGCCAAAGATAGCTTACCAGACTCATTAAAAGTCAGAGCTGTTCAGCCAGTAGCAAAATCGGCTTCAATAAATGAGGACCCATACTATCGCATTGATATCAAAGAAGAGCGGACATACAACAATGTTGTCTCGAGAAAGATATTATCAGGTTATAAAAACAGGAATCTCAGATCTGTTCTTATCAGTTGGAATACTTTATTTCCTGAACCTCTAAATGAATTCTACACGGTCATTGTTGAGAAATCGTTCCGCTTTCCTGTCGTGTTTTTCTTTCTTTTCATCATTGTTACCTTGGCAGGCAATGTTTTTGTGGTTATTGCAATGTTGTTCCTTTCGAACAGGATCATGAACTACCGGAATAAGCAGAGAACAAAGCTGCGGTTTTATTATGAAAAGATCCTCACCGATCTCATGTTACAGGCTATTGATTCTAAGGAAGCGATCCGGCAGTTGTCCAAACCTTCACAAAGAAAGAATTCCAATTTATTGATTGAAGTCATGATGGATTTCCAAAAAAGTTTCAGGGGAGATGCCGACCGTCTGATCACAGAACTTTATCAGGAAATGAACCTCGGGAAAATCTCTTATGACAAAACATTTGCCATCTCTTTTTATAAACAGGTAGAGGGAATTCGTGAACTCACCAATATGCATCCTTATCATGCAACTGAGATGATTGCCATCAGGTTGAATGATTCGAATGATATTGTACGCACCGAGGCTCAAATATGCTACCCTCATGTAAACACTGAATTGCCCCTTGATTTTCTGAATATTCTTGAAAAGCCCTTTTCCAGATGGGCACAACTGAATATATATTATTTTATAAAAATTCATGAGCTGCCGGTTCCCTCCTTTCATTCCTGGCTTAATTCCAGCAATCCGAATGTGGTGAATTTCTGTCTGCTGATGATCAACCTCTTTCAACAGCAAGAAAATTCATCTTATATTGTTGAGAAACTGCAGGATCCTAATGAATCCATACGAACCCAGGCTATAAAAACCTGCGGGGACTTACATCTCTTTGAGAGTAAAGAGTTTATGCGTAAACAATTCCATAAGGAAACATTACAAAACAAAATTGAGATCACAAAAGCCTATCGCAATTTTGGTGATGAATCGGATATCCCTTTTCTGACAGAAATTGTGAGGAGTGATGTCGTTTCACTGCGGCTGGAAGCATGTCTATCACTTTTCAGTCTGGGCGAAGCAGGAAGAATTCACCTGAATGAATTGAACCATTCAATGAATAATACGCTGAATCCATATATTGCCCACATTCAAGATTCAAGAAACTAAGCCATGATATTTCACATCCTTTCGACACTTGCTGAGGCTACTATACTACTCTATGCGATTTCCGTATTTCTGGTTTATTTATTTCTCTCAATTCTATCCGGAAAAGAGTTGCTGAAATTTTATCATACGGAGAAAATCACCAATTACGACGCCATCCTCTCCTCTCCTTTCGCGCCAACCATCTCCATTATCGCACCAGCCTACAACGAGTCCGTAACAATCGTTGAGAATATCAGGGCACTGTTGTCGCTCTATTATCCGAATTTTGAAATCATTATTGTCAACGACGGCAGCAAGGACAATACCCTTATCAAAGCAATTGAAGCCTATGATTTGGAGAGAGTGCCATATGTCGTCGATTACAAAATTGAATGCAAGGAAATATTAGATATTTACAAATCAAAAAAGAAAGCATTCAATAACCTTACTATCATTAATAAAGTCAACGGTGGGAAAGCCGACGCCTTGAATGCTGGGATAAATATTGCAAAGGGTCAGTTTTTTATTGCCATAGATGTTGATTCCATCATAGATCCTTATGCTTTGCAAAGACTGGTTCTTCCTTTCCTGACTCAAACCGATAAACGAGTTATTGCCGTCGGCGGAGTAATCAGAATTGCCAATTCATGCAAAATAAAAGATGGGCAGTTGGTCGAGATAAATGTTCCGGATGATTTTTTACCAAGATGCCAGGTTATTGAATACAACCGTGCTTTCCTTTTGGGCAGACTGGCGTGGAGTCGCTTGGATGGATTGTTGATCATCTCCGGGGCATTGGGGCTCTTTGACAAAGAAATCGCCATCGCCAGCGGGGGATATTACCCCAAAACAGTTGGAGAAGATATGGAGATTGTGGTCAGGATGCGAAAATATATGGCCAACAATAACGAAAAATATAAGGTGGTATATATTCCTGAACCTCTTTGCTGGACAGAGGCTCCTTCAAGTTTAAAGATATTAGGAAATCAGCGTAACCGGTGGACACGCGGGACTATCGATTCGATCTTCCTGCATGGAGAACTTTTCCTAAATCCAAAATATGGAGTAATGGGAATGCTTTCTCTTCCTTATTGGGTCTTCTTCGAATGGCTAGCCCCTATTATTGAGACTCTTGGAATCCTCTATTTTATTCTAATTGCCATTTTCGGATATCCAAACTGGCCCTTTTTCAGTGTCACGCTATTTTTTGTCTACTTCTTCTCAGTGTCATTTTCGACCTATGCCATACTTTTCGATCACCTCATTTTTCATAGATACACCAAAAGGATTATGCTTTTAAAATTATTGGTGACAAGCTGGTTAGAACCATTCTTCTACCATCCGCTGGTAACCTGGTGGGCACTCAAGGGCAATTGGGACTATTTTATAATGAAAAAGAAAGCTTGGGGTAAAATGACCAGGCAAGGATTCAATAATGATCAGGAGAAGAACGAAGTAGCAAAACCTTAATTGGCGTCGAGATGCCCTAAATCAATGAAGAAAACGGTGCCATTAACAGGATCAGTTGTAAAATTAACCTTGCCATCCAAATATTGCTCTCCAAGAATTTTCATGCTATAAGTTCCCAGACCACGTTGTTGCCCTTTGGTGGAAAAAGAACGCATGAAAACCTGAAGCTCAACATCTGAAGGCATAAATAAATTGTTGTGAACAGAAATCCGAAGATTAATCCCGATCTTTTGCGCCTTCAAAGTAACAGTCTCACCCGAGTTGCTCGCCTCCAGGGCGTTCTTTATCATGTTGTTGACAATTTTCCGAAGAATGACCGGATCACTGATGAAATTAACAGAATCGGAGGATACATCCAATATAATCTCCTTCTCACTTGCAACTTCGTGGAATTTTAAATCACTTACCGCCACACTCAAAAATCCCAAAGAATTAATTTTCTGATTGTTGATAATTAAGGACGAGTTTTCTGCCTGTAGCAGCAATCTCTGGGTTGTGATCTCATCGAGAATTTGCTGACTTAACGAGGCGGCAATATTTATCAACTCAGCCCTTTCTCCTTCATCTACAACATCCAGCAACTCAAAGATATTACTTAAACTTCCGGCCGTATTCAGAATGTCATGGAAGAATATCCGCTCAATTAAACCCCTTCTTTTCTTGTCGGTAATGTCAATGACAGAAAAGATGGTATAATAGTCATCTTCATAAACAAACGGGGTAGAGGTAACTTCAAGCTCCATGGATAACTCTTTCCCATTGACCATCCTGCGTATCCTGCACTCTTGTGTGGTCTTCTTCATGTTTCTTTTGCTCAAAAGAATTGAATTTATTGAGCCGCAGAATCGACAATGATCAGTTGTTCCGCATCCGCCCTCCTCCTTTTGGGAATGAATGCATCCGAATGCTTCACCAAATCTTTTCCCCAGAACTTTCTCCACACTATCTACGCCAAGGCTTTTCATCAATACATCATTGACAAAAACGATTTGTCTTTGCTCATTGAAAATGCAGAAGATATAAGAAAGGGAGCAAAAAATTTCATTCATAAACGGCATAACGTCCAGCTTTGATTTACTTAGCTGAACATCTGCCATCGAAGCTCTTTCGGCAGGTGCAAATTTTGTCTTCATAAGGGATAAAGAGAATTTTGTAACAATATTAACATAATTTCTTTGGAAAAAATGCTGCAAATTGTTATCATTTTTTCAAATGTTAATCCTTTCAGATTATTGTAGAAAGCCTTATCTCAGTCCAGTTTGAGTGGCTTATCAACTTTTTCCTTTAACAAGGCAATCTCAAATACGTCCACAACATTCCTGACGAAATGAAAAATCAATCCTTTTAAATAAATCTCATTAATATCCTCCAGATTCTTTCTGTTTTGTTCTGACAGGATAATTTCCTTGATTCCGGCTCTCTTGGCCGCTAAGATCTTCTCCTTGATGCCTCCTACCGGCAGAACCTTTCCACGAAGAGTGATCTCTCCTGTCATGGCCAGATTCCTTTTAACTTTCCGCTGCGTATAGGCCGATGCCAAAGCCGTTGCCATGGTAATACCTGCCGATGGTCCATCTTTGGGAATGGCGCCTTCAGGCACATGGATATGGACATCCCACTTGTCAAAAATTTCAGTTTTCAAACCAATCTCCGAAGCATGCGATTTTAAGTATTCAAGAGCAATAGTGGCCGACTCTTTCATCACTTCTCCCAGGTTACCGGTTATGCTAAACTTCCCCTTCCCTGCGCTCAGACTGGTTTCAATATACAAAATTTCGCCGCCTACAGAAGTCCAGGCCAGTCCTGTTACGACCCCTGCATACTCATTCCCTTCGTAGCTATCTTTGGTGTATTTGGGAACACCCAGATAACCGCGCAAATCTTCCTCCGATATTTTCTTCTCGTATTCTGTGTCGGATACGATCTTTCTTGCTACTCTTCTGACCACCTTGGCAAGCATTTTATCCAGCTCCCTTACACCTGATTCCCTAGTGTAATTTTCAATAATCCGTACCAGAATTTCTTTGGAGAAGACCACACTTTTCTTTTCCATGCCATGGTTCTCCAGCTGGCGCTTTACCAGATGCCGTTTGGCAATTTCAAGTTTCTCTTCCATCAGATAGCCGCTTACATCAATCAGCTCCATCCTGTCTCTGAGTGCAGGATGAATGGTTGAAACGGTGTTGGCAGTAGCAATAAACAATACCCTGGAAAGATCAAAATCTACATCCAGGTAGTTGTCATGAAACTCAATATTTTGCTCAGGATCGAGTACTTCCAAAAGTGCAGATGCTGGATCGCCATGAAAATCTTTGGATACTTTGTCAATCTCATCCAAAATAAAAACAGGGTTAGAAGAGCCTGCTTTGATCAAGTTCTGAATGATCCTTCCGGGCATGGCTCCAATATAGGTCTTTCTGTGACCACGGATTTCGGACTCATCGTGAAGTCCGCCTAAGCTCATGCGGATATACTTTCGGCCCAAAGCTGTTGCAACTGATCTGCCTAAAGAAGTTTTACCAACTCCCGGAGGTCCATAAAGGCAGATGATAGGAGATTTCATGTCACCTTTCAATTTCAAAACCGCCAGATGCTCCAGAATACGTTCTTTGACGTTATCAAGACCGAAATGATCTTCGTTGAGTACTTTTTCCGCATGCTTAAGATCGAAATTATCATTTGTGTATTCACTCCATGGCAGATCAAGCAAGGTATCCAGATAACCCAACTGTACAGAATACTCACCTGCAGCAGGATTCATCCGAGACATTTTACCCAGCTCCTTTTCAAAAAGTTTTTGAATATCTTCTTTCCAAAGTTTTTGTGACGCCTTCTTTTTCAACTCTTCAAGCTCCTGTTGCACCGGACTCCCACCCAATTCATCCTGAATGGTTTTGATCTGCTGATGAAGGAGATATTCGCGCTGTTGCTGGTCAAGATCAACTTTCACTTTCTGTTGAATATCTTTTTTTAACTCCAGCATCTGAACCTCTCTCATCAAGAGCGAAAGCAGTTTGGTGCTCCTGTCTTTGATGTCGTTTCGTTCAAGCAAATCCTGCTTTTCAGCAGTATTCAGATCCGTATTGTTGCAAATAAAATTAACCAGGAAGGTGACATTTTCAATATTTTTGACCGCAAACTGCGCTTCCTGGGGTATGTTGGCAGATGATCTGACTATTTTGAGTGAGAAATCCTTGAGAGATTCTATGATGGCCGAAAATTCGTGCGATTTGGTGTCTAATACAACTTCGGGCAGTGGATGAACAGTTGCCATCAGATAAGATGCATGCTCAATAGGTTTTCCGATAAGAATACGCTTTTTCCCCTGAAGAATCACTGTAGTTGAACCGTCTGGCATCTCAAGAATCTTCAAGATCTCCGCCATGGTACCTACAGGATAAAGATCCGAGAAATTTGGATCTTCAATCTGGCCAATTCGCTGGGCAACTGTACCGACCAACTTAGAGCCGCTGTATGCCTCCCTCACCAGGCTCAATGATTTTGACCTGCCAACGCTAATAGGCATTACGACGCCCGGAAATAATACTGCGTTGCGCAAAGGCAAAATTGGCAGAAGGTCCGGTACATTGGCTGAGAAAAGTTCATCATCATCACCATCAGCGATGATCGGATAAAAATCCTGCTGATCTTCATCCAAACTTGAGAATATAAAAGTACCCTTGTTTCTATTATTTGAGTTGTTCATTGCTATAGCTGTAGTAATTGTAATGTGACAAAATGTCGGAATGTGCTTTTCTCCGATACACTGAATACTACGTCAATTGTTATGCCAAAGTAACAAATAAACGGCCCTATTGTTTAAAACCAAGAGGCCCCGTATTTGGGAATACGGGGCCTCTTTTCACAAATACCAAAAACTATGCTTTGCGTTTGTCCATGTGCTTCTGATATCGGTTCATGAACTTGTCGACGCGACCAGCGGTATCGACCAATTTCATTTTACCGGTATAGAAAGGGTGTGATGTATTCGAAATTTCAACTTTCAGCAATGGATACTGAACACCTTCAATTTCGATGGTTTCTTTTGATGCAGCTGTTGATCTTGTGATAAACGTATGCTCGTTAGACATATCTTTAAAACAGACCAATCTGTAGCTTTCCGGATGTATTCCCTTTTTCATGATAATCGTTTATATCTTAAATCTTTCTTCGTTTCCTCAATTACGGGTTGCAAAGATAAGGATAATTTATAATTCTACAACAGATTCATAAAAAGTTATCTTGCATTCCGCTTAAATTTATTCCTTTGTCGTCCCGTCCTCAATACAGGCTGTTGGCTTGAGATTTTCGCGCTCTTCGCGAAGTATCCTGACCTCCTTCATCAGCATCGGGGCACGCTCAAAAGGGGCATTCCGATCGAAAAGAAAGCGCATAGTATAATGTGTTTTGGCATGGATACCACCGACAGACTTGTACATCGCCATCATCTTCGGATTAAAATCCCCTACCCAGGAAAGCTCGACTTCCGTGATCCACGGCTTTTGCTTCATGATTTTATCCAGATGCCAAAACACGGCCGAATCGAGTCCGCTGCCCTGAAATTTCGGAACCACACCCATAACAAGGATACGTGTCCGCGTGATTGTTCTAATCTTTTGATACCAAAAGAATTTAAGCAAGCTCCAAAAATTGAGCTTTCCCTTCAGTCTGGCCAACAGCTGGTTCCAGTCAGGTATCATGCCAAAAAACAGTACTGGTTCATCAAGGTGGTAGGCAAACCATATGAATTTCTCCTCGGCAATGAGTTTGGCAATTTTCATCATACTTCGGATATCATCGGGATCTACCTCCTGGTGGTTGTCGTGCTGGGCCCAGGCCTCTTGATAAATATGCGTAAACTCTTTGATGTGTTGCTCCATCTGACTGAACTTCGCATGTTCAAACCTGAAATTGGGTTTATTGGCTACCCATTCCGCAATCTTCCAAAACCTATCGGGGAAAGGAACTCTCTGGTTGAGATGATAGGTATATTGCTCAAAATATATCTTAAACCCATATTTTTCAAAGAGGTTCAAGTAATATGGTTTGTTGTAAGGCATCCCAAAACCCTGAGGCATAAATCCTTTAACCAGCAATCCCCAATTGAGTAGGTTCTCGCCAAAATTTACCGGACCATCCATGGCCTGCATACCCCTTTCGGCAAGCCAGTCCCGGGCCGTATCAAAAAGGAGAAAAGCAGCTTGCTGGTCATCGATGCACTCAAAATATCCCACCCCGCCTGTCGGCTGTTTGAAGGTATTGCATTTATTCCAATTGATAAATGCACCAATGCGGCCAATGGTGTTCCCTTTCTCATCATTTAAAATCCATCTTGTACCCTCGCCATGCTTCAAAAAGGCATTTTTTTTCGTGTCAAAGGCACTGTCGATCATCACTTCCAAAGGAGTAATCCAGCTGCTGTCACCTTTGTATATCCGATGTGGTAACTTATGAAAAGCTGCGACAGAAAAGGGCTCTTTTACTTCAATTATTTGCATAACTGTTGAATCGAAATGAGATAGATATTAAAAATTCAGGATCTCCTGTCAACCAACTCAATGACAGCATCGCATTCGAGCTGTTCGATAAGGAGGTCTGCATTCTCAAGCGCGACTCCAGAATCAAGTGTTCTGAACAAATGTGCCTGAATCAGTGCAATGTCATAGAGCTCTCGGTTTCTCATAGCAATTTGCACGAACACTCTCCGAAAAACAAGCGAAAGTTGAGCATCTTTGGCCAAAGGAGGGAAAAGTTCAAGAAAAGCTTCGAACTGCTCATTCTTTGCTGTCCGGTCAGTTAAGGCAAGTCTACCCATCATTAGCAAACCGGTAATCTTGCAAAGCGTTTTCTTCGCCAGACAATACTCGACAGCCTTTTGAAAGGCGAAAGGAGTCTTTGAAAGCAGATTCATCGCCGCCTGCTCTGCAATTTCTGATTGCTGAATCTGCTTAACCCAGAAATCCATCTGATTTTCAGTAACCTCCTCAGGCTTCTCAAGTAGAGTGGCCATAATCATGGTCTCTCGCCACTGTTTGTTCCACAATTTAAGTGCCAGCAGATGATCTGGGGAATAATTAGAGGCCAATTGTTGAAGAGAAACCACAGAAGCACCAAGGTTTAGCTTGTAATGAACACCTCTTTGTGTCATTGAATCAGCTGTCTCCCCATTTTGTAAAGGCTTGATTTTTCTGAGTATTTCCTGGTATACCCTTTCGGAAACCGGATCATCGAGCAAATATTCCATTCACGCTATTTAAAACTGAAGGTACAAAAATAACATCTTTCTTTTGTCTAATTCGAAAAACAGCCCTATATTTGCCAGCGAAACGACCAGGAGAGAATCTTTTTCACTCAGAAGAATGATTACTGGGAGTTCCATCTGGCAATTAAAAAAAATAATAATCAGATGAAATACGGTGGATGTAGCTCAGTCGGTTAGAGTAGTGGTTTGTGGTACCATTGGTCGGGGGTTCGAATCCCCTCTTCCACCCAATAAAAAGCCCAAGATGCAATATTTCTGCATTTGGGCTTTTCTTTTTCTAACAAATCTCTGCTATCTTACCAGGAAATGCCCTAGCTTTGCAAAAATTTTAATCAAATGCCCATCATGAAAACAATGCGCACACGTTTTATTTTGATCTTAAACGGACTGTTTTTTATGCTATTAATGACTTTTGCCAACGCCTCCAATGCGTCTGAACTGTCCAAAGCAGCACTGATTCCGAAACCGGTTTCAGTAAAAGCAACTGCTGGGTCGTTTGAGTTATCGACCGGGGCAGTTATCCGGATCGCCGAAGGTCAGCCTGAAATGCAAAAAGTTGCACAATACCTCGCCAACCAACTGAATCCAGCCACGGGGTACAATATTACCATAGCTTCTACAGGAGATATGCCTGCTTCTAACTATATGCTACTTGAATTATCCAGCGCCAATGTCCAATTAGGACAGGAAGGCTATGAACTCACAATTTCGAAGGAAAATGTGAGGCTCACCGCAGGAACTCCGGAAGGAATTTTTCGTGGAATCCAGACCATTCGTCAGTTGTTGCCTGCCACTATTGAGAGTAACCAGCCTCAAAAAGGTCCGTGGAAAATTGGAACCGGTACCATTGTTGACTACCCTTCCTATTCCTACCGTGGATCGATGCTCGATGTAGCCCGGCACTTTTTCAGCGCCGACGATGTGAAGCGTTACATCGATATGATTACTGCTTACAAAATGAACGTTTTGCACTTGCATCTGGGCGATGACCAGGGCTGGCGAATTGAAATCAAGTCGTGGCCAGCTCTTACCGAAATCGGTGGTTCAACCCAGGTTGGTGGTGGGAAAGGTGGTTTCTATACCCAGGAAGTTTACAAAGACCTCGTTCAATATGCGGCCGACAGGTTCATTACCATCATTCCGGAGATCGACATGCCAGGACATACCAATGCCGCACTTGCATCTATTCCGGAGCTGAACCCTGACAACAAACCTACGAAGCTCTATACCGGCACCAATGTTGGATTCAGCACTTTGCAAACGAACAAAGAGTTTACTTACCAATTTTTGAATGATGTCATCCGGGAGCTTACTTCCCTGACCCCTGGTCCTTATATTCATGTGGGCGGAGATGAATCGCATGTCACCAAGAAGGAAGATTACATACCGTTCATCGAGCGGGTGCAGGAGATCGTTCTGGCCAATGGAAAACAGATGATCGGCTGGGACGAGACCACTCTTTCGGCCTTAAAACCTTCCACGGTAGCTCAATATTGGTCGAAAGCCGAGAATGCAACAAGAGGTGTATCCAAAGGAGTAAAAATAATTATGTCTCCTGCTGCAAAAGCCTATCTCGACATGAAATACCATCCAAAAACTCAGCTGGGATTGCATTGGGCCGGTTACATTGAAGTCGACACAGGTTACAATTGGGATCCGGCAACCCTGGTGCCTGGCATTTCCAAAGAAAACATCCTTGGAATCGAATGTCCGCTTTGGTCAGAAACCGTGACCAACATCAAAGAGATTGAATCTTTGGTTTTTCCAAGGCTGCCAGGATATGCCGAAATTGGCTGGACGGATGCAAAATCAAGAAGCTGGGAAGAGTATAAAATCAGATTGGGTCATCAGGCAGAAAGATTCAAAGCTATGGATATCAACTACTATCCATCTGCAAAAGTACCCTGGAAACTGGCAAAGTAACCTTAATCCAGTATCAAGTTCACGTATTAGTCTCATAAAAGTCATGGCACTTTAAAATCTGCTTCATGCAAGAAAAAAAATGGTTGGTGTATCTGTCGGTTATTTTCGCCATGATCTTCTGGGCCTTTTCATTCGTTTGGGTGAAAGAGGTTTATGCTGTGTACGGACCATTGACAACGGTGCTTTTCAGACTCCTCATAGCATCTGCTCTGTTATTGGCTTTTGCCAAAATAACAGGAAATTTGGTAAAAATTGAGCGCAAAGATCTAAACACCTTTATTCTGCTCTCCTTTTTTGAGCCCTTTCTCTATTTTATGGGAGAGAGCTTCGGACTAAAATATGTTTCCAGTACAATTGGGGCCATCATCGTTGCAACAATTCCCTTGTTCTCTCCGATTGCAGCATCCAGATTCCATGGTGAAAAAATCTCGTTCCGTACTTTCATAGGAATTCTACTCTCATTTTTCGGGGTTTCAATTGTCGTTCTGGACTCCTCATTTAGTTTCACCGCCTCCCCATTGGGAATAGCCCTCGAATTCCTTGCCGTATTATCTGCTGTTTTTTATACAGTCGTTTTAAAAAAATTGGCTGTAAAATATAACCCTACTACAATTATCACCTACCAGAATTTATTTGGTATCATCTATTTCCTCCCATTGTGGCTTATTTTCGAATATCGCGATTTTACCTCCATTCCATTTAATTTTACCGCTTTCGCCGGGATATTGAAGCTCGCAGTTTTCGGTTCTTGTATTGCCTTTATTTTTTATGCACACAGTGTTAAAAGATTAGGTATCAATAGAGTAAATATTTTCATCAACATCATTCCCGTATTTACTGCCATTTTAGCCTGGTACATTCTGGATGATCCGCTTACACTTAGAAAATTTGTTGGAATTATCGTGGTCATTGCAGGGTTACTTGTGGCCCAGGTCAAGCTGAGGAAATCGACCGAGGAGATTGTGGCCATTCAGCAAGAGGCAGGACGGTGAAGAGGAGGGGACGAGGGGACGAGGGGGAGCGTGCCCCGATGAAACAATGAAACGGGGAAACGATGAAACGGAGAACGTCAGAATTATGAAAGAGTTTCCAAACAAAGAGAATGTTGCAAAACTAGGCAGAGACGCTAAAGCCGAAAATGAAAAATTCTTCAAACAACTGAAGAAAAAGCCTCCTAAAAATCTGGACGAAATAGTTCGGGACCTTCATGATGAAGCTTTTGAAAATTTCGACTGTCTCACTTGCGCCAATTGTTGCGGGAGTATTAGTCCGATGATGACCGACAAAGATGTGGAAAGACTCACAAAACCCCTTCGCCTCAAGCCTTCGCAGGTAATTGAGCAATTTATGCACCTCGATGACGAGCATGACTATGTATTCAACAGTGCTCCCTGCCCCTTCCTGATGGCCGACAATTGCTGCTCCGTTTATGAATACAGACCCAAGGCATGCCGTGACTATCCGCATACCGATCGGAGAAGATTCAGCCAGCTCCTGAATCTGACTCTCAAAAATTGTGAGGTCTGTCCGATTGTCTTCAATGTTGTGGGGCAATTGAAGGAGAAGCTCTCATAGCTAGGATTGCTGGCTCAAGTTCGGTTGATTTTTCCTAATATTGTTGGGTTGAATTATCCTAATGAAACTCCCATTTACGCCAACTGGCGGATTAAAAGACAAATAATAAACGGATGATACGAATTCTTCTCTCCTGCTTATTATTCCTTACAATTTCGCCCGCTCTCTTCGGCCAAACCGGGGGAGAAGGTGTCTTCAATTTTTTACAACTCACTAATTCTGCCAAAGCCGCTGCCCTTGGTGGAATTCAGATCGCCTTATCCGATCCAGATCCGGAGTTGCTGCTTCAAAATCCGGCACTTCTTTCTCCCGGAATGCACAATACTCTCTCAGTAAATTACACCAAATATCTTGCAGGAATCGGCTTTGGATATGGAACCTATGCCAGAAATCTGGGCAAATACGGCATGGCAGCGATTGGTGTCCAATTCGTTGATTATGGACAATTTGTGGCCGCCGACGAAACGGGAGTGATCACGGGTAGTTTCAGTGCCTCTGATTATGCATTTAACCTGACCTACGCCAAAGAAATTGGCACTCATATAAGAGTGGGGGTTAACATCAAGCCGATCTATTCCCACCTCGAAAATTACTGGTCAACAGGTATTTCAGCTGATATTGGTGTCACACGGCAATCTTCGAATCAACTAACAACATTGGCTCTCTGTTTCAAAAATGTTGGCAAACAGCTAAGAACCTATTATGGAGGCAGTGAACATGAAAAAATAGCCTGGTCACTTCAGGCAGGATTTACCCACCGGCTTGAGCATGCACCCCTTAGATTCAGCATCACGGCATACGATCTGAACAGATGGAAAGAATCAGTAAGTGCCACAGATCCGAACGGAATAGAGGTTTCAGCCGGCGACAATGCAATATTGCCATCGTTTATGAGGCACCTGACACTGGGTGCAGAGATCTTTCCTGAAAACAAAGTCACATTTCGTCTGGGCTACAACCATAGAAGGCACGCCGATCTCACGACTGGCGATCAGACAGGGCTGGTTGGATTTTCCACCGGACTGGGAATCAACCTCTCCGCCTTTCGTTTCAACTATGCCTTGTCAGGATATTCACTTATGGGAACAGTCCACAATTTTTCATTATCAGCCAATTTATCTGCGATCCTGAAGTAATCCTTCTTCGCTACATGACGAATGATTATCTTTGCATCAAAGATGAAAGAATGAGCCATTCAAGCGGGAAAAGAATTATTATTGCCATCGACGGATATTCCTCATGTGGCAAAAGCACTGTTGCCAAAGAGCTTGCGAGACAGCTGAACTATATATTTATTGATTCAGGTGCAATGTACCGTGCAGTGACCCTTTTCTTTTTGCGTGCCGGACTGGTCGGAAACGGGAAGGTGAATTTGCCTGCCATTCTTGAAAAATTAAAAATGATCCACATCAGTTTTATTTTCAATCCGGCCGCATCTCACAATGAGGTCTTTCTAAATGGCGAGAATGTCGAGCTGGAGATCAGACAACTGGCCGTTGCCCAAAACGTGAGTCAGATTGCTGCCATCGGTGAAGTGCGCCAACTGCTGGTTGCCCAGCAGCAGGAGATGGGGCGTTCCAAGGGGATCGTGATGGATGGCCGCGACATAGGCACCGTTGTTTTTCCATCGGCAGAACTTAAAATATTCATGACTGCGGATCCCCGGATACGGGCAAAACGCAGATACGACGAGATGATTGCCAAAAAGGAATCGGTAGATTTTGATGAGATACTTGCAAATATCACCGAAAGGGACCGATACGATGAAACCAGGGCGGAAAGTCCCTTGCGAAAAGCAGAGGATGCCATTGTTCTGGACAACAGTTATATGACCAGGGAGGAGCAGTTTACCTGGATTCTGGACCAAGTTAAGGAAAAGAGAAATGAAAATTGAAGTCGACAAGGGATCAGGATTTTGTTTCGGCGTCGTAGAGGCGATCCGTCGGGCTGAGGAGCGGCTTATATCAAACAAACCGCTGTTTTGTCTGGGCGACATCGTTCATAACAACTCAGAAGTAGAGCGATTGCGCCAAAAAGGGTTGATCACAATTTCTCATGAACAATTTTTTACCATGAGTGATACGACGGTTTTGCTTCGTGCACATGGCGAACCACCTGAGATTTACAAGTATGCCCAGTCGCACAACATCAAACTGATCGATGCAACCTGCCCGGTGGTACTGAAACTTCAGAAAAGGATTCTCAAAAGCTACGAAAGTGGCATTGAGGACAATACTCAGCTGGTGATTTATGGCAAAAAAGGTCATGCCGAGGTGAACGGACTGGTCGGTCAGACCAATGGGGAAGCGATCGTTGTGGAAGGAATTGAAGATCTGGGACAGTTGGATTTTACCAGGCCAATCGTACTTTATTCTCAGACGACCAAAGGATTGGAAGGTCTGCACAACCTCACTGTCGTACTCAAAAATAAATCGGCCAGAGTTCCGGTAAAAATCCATGACACCATTTGCCGGCAAGTGGCAAACAGGATTCCGGGAATTAAAAAGTTTGCCGGTCGATTTGACCTGGTACTTTTTGTGAGCGGGAAAAAAAGTTCAAATGGCAAAATGCTCTTCGACATCTGCTCATCTGTCAATCCAAACACAAAATTCATTTCTGACTTGAAAGAAATTAATCAGAAATGGATACAAAACATTGAATCTGTGGGAATTTGTGGTGCAACTTCTACACCAAAAAAGCTTCTCGAAGAGGTTGCTGACTATCTTTCAATGATGGATAATAAGCAAAAAGTTTAAAGAAACTTAACCTTAAAACCTCTTTCCAACAGTTTTCATTTCTAATTTTGCAAAAAAACAACATGAACAAAGAGTACAAATCACCACTTCAAGACGATTATGCGGATAATCCGATACGAAAAATCGGTGTTCTAACTTCCGGCGGCGATGCTCCCGGGATGAATGCAGCGGTGAGGGCTGTTGTCAGGACAGCTATCTTTTACCAACGCGAAGTGGTAGGCATTTTCCAGGGATACAAGGGTCTAATTGAAAAGAATTTCAAAAATATGGCCTCCGGGGATGTCAGTAACATCATCCAACTGGGTGGAACAATTTTGAAATCTGCCCGCTGTAAGGAATTCCATTTCAGAGAGGGTCGCGAAATAGCATACAATCATCTCAAAGAAGAGGGCATCGATGCCTTGGTGGTAATCGGTGGTGACGGTACCTTCACCGGTGCCCGAATATTTGCCCAGGAATTTGGAATCCCCATTGTGGGCGTACCCGGAACGATCGACAACGACCTTTTTGGCACCGATTTTACAATAGGATACGATACGGCCTTGAACACGATTATTGAAGCTGTCGACAAAATCAGGGATACCGCAACAGCACACGAACGCCTTTTCTTCATCGAAGTGATGGGCCGTGATGCAGGCTTTCTGGCACTTAACGGAGGGATAGCATCAGGAGCAGAGGCTGTCATGATACCAGAGACGGATACGGATATTACCACATTGGAAAATTACATCAAATCAGGTTACCGGAAGAGCAAAAACTCATCCATTGTATTGGTCGCTGAGGGTGAAAAAGCCGGAGGAGCATTTAATATTGCCAAGCTGGTGGAGGAAAATTTTCCGCAATATGATGTCAGAGTTACGGTGCTTGGTCATATTCAACGCGGCGGATCACCAACTGCCTACGACAGAATTCTGGCCAGCCGGTTGGGTGTAGCCTCAGTAGAAGCACTCCTGGACGATCAAAAAAGTGTGATGGTGGGTATTGCCAACGACTCAATCGAATTAACTCCTTTCAATAGGGCAATCAAGTACGATAAAGCAGTGAACACAAAGTTGCTGGATACGATTCACATTCTTTCTTCATAGAGTGAGCTAAAGTGACTAAAGTGAGCTAAAGTGACTAAAGTATTTCGCCTCAGACTTAAATTGTTTGGAGACCTTAACTTTAGTCACTTTAGTCACTTCTTCAATAGAAGTTGATCACCACCTCTTTGAAGAATTTCTCTTCCAGCAATTTCACAATACGCTTGACGACAAACTTGCGGATTTCCATTTCGATAGGCTGATCCGGATCATGGTGTGCCCAATTGATGCGGGTCCCAACCAGAACCACAATCCGGTCATGCTGCATCAACTGCTTCACAATCTCTTCAGCAGGCGAATTGCCATATCTTATTTCACTGTCATAATTTTCTAGTAACTCCTCTACTTTCCCGATAGTCAGTATTCCCTCCGTCACCAGGTGAAATCCAGCCAAGGCATATTTGGGCAAGGCATACGGATTGCTGAGCGATATCTCTGTTTCAATCTCCTCATTCAACTCACGGGCAATGATTTCGGCTGTTGTTCCTCCACAAACAATTTTGATTCCTTTGTAATCCTGAATTCTTTGCGCGAAATCATGATCTTTGGCCTTGAAGAATGGCGGACCAGTTATCAGCAACATCTCACGAGGATCCCTGAAATAGATCACACCGCAACTGGCATCATCAACCAGGTGAAAACCATCATTTTGGATGGCTTTATTCAATACCTTCTTGCTTAGTCGCCTGGCAGAAATATCGCTGGCTCTTGCCAGCTGCTGAACCACATACGCCTCCACACTTGCTTGCTCCCAGCCCATCTTTACCTTTTCATTCTCCATCCCCGACTGGGTGATTCCATCAGTCATAAATACGATCCGGTCTTCCTTCATGGCACGAAATTCTCTGCAGCGCAGTACTTTGCCAACATTCTCAACGCCTTTTATGTTAAGCAGGAACTCCTTGGTCGGGGTAAATGGAACACCGTTTCTGGTGATAACACTTTTGGGATTGTCGTAGTTGACAATCCGCACCATCCCATCACTCTCAAGTTCGATAATGGTAAATGTTGCATAAGTTTTTACACCTTGGCTATCCGTTGGCAATGCTTCCATGATGATGCGGGCAGCCGCTTCAGGTCGTTTGTATAAAACGGTATAGTTCAGCGCCATCGTGGCAGTCATTGTAGCCAGCACATTTGCTTTCACGCCATGCCCAACTCCATCGGATAACACGAGAATGGTACGGCCATCCTCCTTGATCTTTTTGGAAATGAAAACATCACCGCATACAATTTGTCCGGAAGGATGTTTCTGGTTAAAATCTATTTCGATGTGGAACTCACTCATCCTTTCTGTCTTCCCCGTATTTGTAAGCAGCCACAATTGAATTTAGCATATCTTCAGTCTGGGCAGCATTTTCGGCAAGTAAGGTAGCCACCTGCTGAACCATCTCAATGTTTTGCCTGGTCACCTTCATGGCCCGGCTGATGATCTCTTCCCTGACCAGTTTCGGGGATGATAGGTTGCGGATGATTGCTCCTACTACCCTGTTTTTATAAATAGTTACAATAGAAATGTGAAGCAGCTTATTCTTAAAAGTCAGGTCGCGCTCTAGCATCTCCTCTCCGGTATGGAGTAGTCCGGCGAACATCTTTCCAACAATTTCGGGAACGAGTTCCTTGATATCGGCCCCCTGCAGACCAGGGATTGCCTCATACAATTCTTCGGCCTCCTCTCCCATCAGATCAGCAAAGGACTTGTTGCAATCAATTACTTTCAGATTATGGTCCACAATGACAATTCCGGCCCTGATCTTCTGCAGCATCGCTGAAGCAATCACAGAGGCCTCCTTGGCCTTTTCGGATTTCAACTCGGCCTTTCTGCGATCCGACACATCATACAAGGAAGAGACGATTCCCTCAAAAGCTCCGGTGTCATTTCGAATCGCAGATTTGTAGACAAGCATCTCGTGCGTTTTGCCATCAGCAGTTTTGAACTGATGTTCGTACATAATATCAGTGGCAGATTCGAACAACTCCTTGTCCCTCATCGCCATCATTTCATCCACATCGGTGGGTTGAGATTCCAGGTAGGATTTTCCGATCAATTCTTCCCTGCTAACGCCAATTAATCTTTCAAATGCCTTGTTACAGGTAATGTAAAAACCCTCCGAATCACGATAATTTATTGGGAACGGTAAAATATCAATTATTTTATAGGACAATACCGGATCCTTGATTAAGCCCGATAGAAATGCATTTTGTTCGTAAATCATAAATTGTCTGGCTTTGAAACTCCTAAATTACAAAAATCTATCCATTATCATGATTTGAACTTCCTCTATATTTTCTTTTAAAACTGTATAAATATTCAACATCCAAAATTATCGGAACTATTTGTTTTGAAAGAATTTAAATTAGAAAAATCACTTAAAACGATTTTTTTCATTGAATGCTTTTTCGGACATTTGAACAAAGTTTTTCAATAATAAAATTTATTATTTTACTATTGGATAAAATACTGGTTATAATGAAGATAGATAGAATTATTCAGCTTTTAGAAGCTAATATTATATGTGGTCATCAAAGAATATCTGACGAAATTTCACATGCATTTAGTTCCGATTTAATGAGCGATGTTTTGACCCTGGATGCAGAGAATATTTTGCTCATCACCGGTCTTGCCAATGTCCAAATTATTAGAACTGCTGAAGTCGCTGAAATTCATTATCTTGTTGTAGTTCGCAACAAAAAGGTCTCTGCAAATATTGTGGATCTTGCCACTTCTCTTAACATGGTCATCCTCGAATCTCCATATTCAATGTTCAAAGCCTCTGGGATCCTGTATTCCCATGGATTAAAGCCACTTTATTAAAAAATGATAGAGTTAAAATTTAATATCGAGGGAGGAGATTTCGACAGTGCCGGCACTGCATCAAGTGAAACGAAGAAGAAACTCCAGCAATTGAACATTGATTCAAAGGTGATCAAGCGTACTGTTGTGGCGCTATATGAAGGTGAAGTCAACATTGCTGCACATGCCTGGTGTGGAGTAGTAACTGTTAAGGTCAGCGACCATCAGATATTGGCGATTTTGAAAGATGAAGGTCCGGGGATCTCCGATATCAGCCGTGCCATGACTGCAGGTTTTTCCACCGCCTCGCCTAAAGTTCGCGAAATGGGATTTGGTGCAGGCATGGGTCTCCCCAACATGAAGAAAAATGCAGATGATCTTAAGATTGAGAGCACTCAGGGAGTAGGCACGACGGTGACAATGAGTTTTGAGTTCTAAATACAAATAGTTTGGAGTACTTGGAGTTGAGAAAAAAGAGATAGAATGGTTAAAGGGGTGATACATCATGCAATTCAGATCGACGAAGCCAAGTGCATCGGATGTGTCCATTGTATGAGGGTATGTCCGACAGAAGCAGTTCGGATAAGGGATGGAAAAGCCATGATCATTCAGGAGCGGTGTATCGATTGCGGACAGTGCATGAGGGCTTGTCCGGCCAAAGCTTTCTACATCAAACAGAACGACCTGAAGATGATTCAGGATTACAAATA
>JBAXED010000030.1:0-41610 GCA_037140615.1 Prolixibacteraceae bacterium | reverse complement strand
AAAAGGTATCAATGTATTGCAGATTGTACAGACAGCAGACAGCAGTTACTGGATGGTGGATAACAATGGATTTGCACGAATCGATCTTAAGAAAAATTTGGCTACCTATTTACCCTTACCTGAATCTCAGTCAAAAGACTTGATCCGCATGGCCTTAAAAGTTGATGGTTCAGACAGAATCTGGTTAGGTGGGATGAATGGAGGCGTTTATTATTGTGATCCTCCTTATCAGAAGATATCTTTCTTCGCCCGTGAAAGGAGCGAAAATGTATATGCTATTTTGCCTGACAGGAATCAAATCTGGGTGGGTTATTTGTGGGGAGGAGCAGATCGGTTTTCTGCTCAGGGAACATGGATTGAACATTTTGGAGACGACAGTCAAAGCAAGAATCGCCTGCCCAGCTTAAATGTTAGAACGATTTTCAGAAACAAGGATGAAATTTGGATCGGTACTTTTAAAGGTCTGGTTCGTATCAAACCGGGGGGGACTGAAATCATTGAAAAAGAAAGATTTCCCGGACTTCAAAATAGCAGCATTTTTCAGATTTACAGGGATTCAGGCAATGGAATTTGGATTTGTACATGGTCCGGCGGATTGAGTTACATCAATGAATGGTCCAACAGCTTTGAGCATTTCAAACGTGAATCAATTGATAATTCATTGAGCGATAATGTTGTCAGCGATTTCGAAGAAACATCCGACGGAAGTGTCATTGCTGCCACAGAAGAAGGGCATCTGAATTATCTTGACAAAGAAAGCCATAAGTTCTCTCTTTCCCGGATCAAGGGGCCGAAGGGGCTTGTTTTTAGTGTCAAGTCGATGTTTACCGACCGGGACGGGACGCTTTGGATTGGTACTTATGGTTCAGGGATTTTCTATCAAAAATTGGGATCACGCGAATTCGAGCATTTTGATCTCATAGATGATTCAATGGAACAAATATTTGACATAGCAGCCACAGATGATGGAATCTGGTTTGGCTCTTCGTTCAGAGGGGCATTTTATTACAGTTTTAAGAATCACCAGGTCAAAAAATACATGCCAAAAAATTCTGATCCGGAATCGCTCTCCTCAACCAATGTCAAAGCACTGCTGGTCGACTCAAACGGGAATCTTTGGGCTGGCACTATGAATGGCCTCAACAGGAAAAGCAAGGATTCAGAGAAATTCACAAGGTATTTTTACAATCAGAATCAGAAAAATCATATCAGCAGCAATAACATCCATTCCCTGATGGAGGATTCAAAAAAGAACATCTGGATAGGCACTTCGGGTGGTGGAGTCAATATTTATGATCCCAAAACAGAAACGTTTTCACAAATTTCAAAAAATGACGGACTTCCAGGAAATGACGTATATGGAATACTGGAAGATGATGCCGGAGTGATATGGATGAGCACGGAAAATGGAATTTCAGCCTATTCACCTGTCTCCAAAAGCTTCAGGAATTTTGATTATTCAGATGGCCTTCAGGGCAATCAGTTCAATCCAAATTCTGCATTCAAAGCCAAAAATGGTGAGCTTTTCTTCGGTGGATCCAATGGCTTTACACGTTTCGATCCAAAAATGATCAAGGAGAATCCGGTTCTTCCAAAAGCATATATTACAGGTTTGGAGATAAATAATCAGGTTGTTAGTCACCTAAGTGATCCCGAATTGGTCAGGCAATCTTTGTTGACTCTTGATCGTCTGGAGTTGAATTACAATCAAAACTCACTGAAATTTGAATTTGTTGCCAACAATTTTCTCTTGCCTCAGAAGAACCGTTTCAAATACAGGCTAACCGGTTATAGCCCAGACTGGATTGAAATTCAGAAGGACAACAAGGCGACTTTTACCAAGATTCCTCCGGGCTCTTACGTATTTGAAGTGATCGCAGCCAACAACGACGGGAAGTGGAACAATGAGCCAACCAGACTGCAAATTACAATCAGAAGTCCATTCTGGAGTTCCTGGTATGCCTTTGTCTTCTACATTGTCTTTTTGTTGGTGATCTTTTATGCATTGCAACGTGAATTGAGGATAAGGAATAAGCTTAAAAATTCCATTTTGCACGAACGTATTCAAAGGGATAATGAAGAAAAATTGCACCAGCTTAAGCTTCACTTTTTTACAAATATTTCTCACGAATTCAGAACTCCGCTGACTCTGATCTTGTCACCGCTTTCTATCCTTAAGAGAAAAATTGCCGGAAAGGAAGAGCTGGTTGAGCATGTTTCCATGATTGAGAACAATGCCAACAGGCTTCTTAGACTGGTGAACCAAATTCTTGATATTCGCAAGATCGAACTTGGGAAGATTGATTTTCATCCGCAGCCTTTTGATATTGTTGCGCTTTCGCAGGAGGTGTTTCAGTGTTTTTCGCTTCAGGACAATGACCGTAGAATCAGATTTGTTTTTGAGTCGGATTTTTCCTCTCTTTTAATTGCCATCGAACCCGATAAAATTGATAAGCTGATATTTAATTTGCTTTCCAACGCCATGAAATATCAGAAGCCGGATGGAACGATTACGCTTTCAGTCAAAAATCCTGACTGGCAATCCGGTTCTCTTCCTGAGCCTTACCATTTTGCCATAGGAGATAGCATAAAAGGAAAGCATGTGACTGTAATTGTTAAGAATGAAGGTGATGGCATAAACGCCACTGATCTGCCTCATATCTTCGAACGTTTCTACCAGTCACCAGGGCAAATTGCCGGCACAGGCATCGGACTCCATCTTTGCAGCGAATATATTCTTATGCACGGCGGCCAGATTGAAGTATTCAGCGGAAAGGGGATGGGGGCAACTTTTTTTGTTAAGCTTCCTGTCACTGAAACGGAAATTAACAAAGGAATTGACCATCCCATTACACACACCATTGTCTTTGAAGATCAGAAAAACCATTCTTCTCCTCCTCCTACCGGGAAAAAAGTAGAGAAGGAGACGAAAATCCTTGTGGTTGAAGACAACAAGGAGATGCAAAAATTTCTGACAGGAATTCTGTCTGATTTTTATACCGTGAATACTGCTGATGATGGAATTGAGGGGCTCCGAATAGTGAAGGAATTTAGCCCGGATTTGGTTTTGACAGATGTTCTGATGCCGGGAATGAATGGAAATGAATTTTGCCATATTCTTAAGACAGATCTGAATACGAGCCACATTCCGGTACTTATCCTGACCGCCCTTTCTTCGGTGGAAAGTCAGCTCGAAGGATTTGAAACAGGTGCTGATGATTATGTGGTAAAACCTTTTGACGACAGAATCCTGTTAATGAGAATCAGAAACCTGCTTGATTCAAGAGTCGTTTTGCGCGAAAAATTCACCAAGGCCCATGGCGAATGGCACGAAGAGATGCAGAAATTTCAGCCAGACAGGGAATTGCTTGACAAGGCTACGACCACCATTGAGAATCACCTGTTAGATGCTAATTTTTCAGTTGATATTCTTGCATCCGAACTTAACTTGAGCAGAAGTTCCCTTCATCGGAAATTGAGAGCTCTGACAGACCAGTCTGCCACAGAGTTTATTAAATTTGTGCGCATCAACAAATCAATCAACCTCATTGAAAGCGGTGAAACCAACATCGATGAGATTTGCTTCAAAGTTGGGTTTAATTCACACTCATACTATTCGATGTGTTTCAAGAAACAGCTGGGAGTAACCCCTTCCGAATTCATCAACCGCACGAAGAGAGGAACAAAAAGTATTGGATAAAATACTAAATTCGCCTAATGCCATTTTAATCCAGACACATTATCAAATTTTATTAAATATCTCTTATGAAGAACTTCAGCAAACAACTATTTAATTTTAGAAACCTTGCAACCGCGTTGTTTCTAATCCTGTTTATTGCTCCTTTTACTTCTGATTCCCAGACTGTCGGTCTCGACAATTGGTACAACCGTGAAACGAATGGCAAAGGCCAACCTTTCCACTACCTGTGGACAGACACCGAAAATAGCGGCTATTCTCAATGGGGGGACTTGTTTACAAAGAGAGGAGCCATACTCAAAACTCTTGAAAGTGCTGCAACTTCGAAAAATTTGGAAAATCTGGACGTTTATATTATTGTCGATCCTGATACTACATCAGAATCGAAATCGCCCAATTACCTCCTTCCGGATGATATCCAAGCCATTAAAAAGTGGGTCGAAAAGGGTGGTGTTCTTGTATTGATGGCCAATGATGCTCCCAATTGTGAATTTACTCATCTCAATCAATTGGCTGGCGAGTTCGGCATTTATTTCAACCACGTCAGTCTGCATCCGGTGCTCCTCAGGAAGTGGGACATGGGTGCATTCACTTCTCTCCCGGACCATCCGATCTTCAAAGGCGTTTCAAAAATTTACATGAAAGAGATCTCTTCCTTTACGCTGAAAAGTCCGGCAAAACCAATCCTGACAGAAAAGGGAAATATTTTCATGACCGAAAGTAAAGTTGGAAAAGGCCTGGTTATTGCCTTAGGCGATCCATGGATATACAACGAGTACATTGACCACAAGATGTTGCCCGAGGATTTTGAAAACCTGAAAGCAGCGGAGAATTATACTGATTACATCCTTAAGAATTCGCGCAAGGCGAAATAGTCAAATATTGCACCGCATCAAAAAAATCAGAGCGATGTTTGGTTCTTTTATCGATAAAGAATGTGCTCCCCGATTGTATCGAAGGAGGCATTTTCTTTGTGGTTTTATTTTGTCAATCCAAGCATTTTTTCTTTTAGCCATTGTTCAATCATCCGCCATCGGCGTGGTGAACAACCTTAGCTTTGACTTGTACTCACAGGTAAATGGACTTTCCAACAATCAGATTCACTGTGTTCTACAGGACAAGAAGGGGTGGATATGGATAGCTACTTCACAGGGAGTATGCCGGTTTGATGGATATCGGTTTACAGTTTTCAAAAATGACCCGGATGATTCGACAAGTCTGAAAGGAAACCTTGTTCGTGTTATCTATGAAGATAGCAAAGGCCAATTGTTCATCGGGACAGAAAATGGTGGTCTTAATAAATTTAACAGGGAGAAGGAGAGCTTTCAGCATCTTTTTTACAAAGGGGATTCCACTCAGCTCAAAGATGTTTCAATTACTTCGATCATGGAGGATCGACTTGGAAATCTTTGGGTTGGTACTGAAGCAAATCTTTTCAGGATCGACAAGTACAAAAGGCTATCGACTATTAAGCCGCTTAACTTTCCGGTTTTTTCAGAATATTTCAGGGTAATTCGCCAGGACCAATCGGGTAGATTTTGGATCGGCACCAACAGAGGACTCTTCATTTACCATCCGGAAACCAATCTGGCCGAAAAAGTGAGACTCAAAAATACCCCCGGCACAGATGAGATTTGGGAGATATTAACCGATCATGAAGGCCGCACCTGGGTAGGAACATATGCCAGCGGTATGTTCGCTATCAATAGCGCAACCCTTCAATCAACTGAGGTTCCACTTGATCCCGAAAACGACAGAAGCAAAACAGTCAGGGTAATTTCAAAGGATCCAACCGGGAAATTCTGGATTGGCACACGCGGAGGACTTTACCATTACGATGTGGCCACCGGAGTAATTGGCAAATATTACCATGATGACCGTGAGCCAAAGAGTCTCGTGAACAATTCTGTGCTTTGCCTGTCAAGAGATGCGAAGGGAAATATCTGGATCGGTACACGACAAGGCCTGAATCTTTTGATAGAAGAAAGGATCAATATTTTGGGCTACAAATCAATGGCAGGCGATAACCGTTACCTGAACAACAGTGAAATCTACGCCTTCTGGTTGGATCCGGAAGGTAAAATATGGATCGGAACTGAGAATGGTGGGGTCAACATTCTTGATAGGAAGTCCGGCCGATTCAGCTATCTCATGCCGGATAAAAACAATCCAAATTCACTCTCAAGCAACTGCATTAAGGCTATCAATGATGATGGGAATGGCAATATTTGGATAGGTACCTACCTCGGCGGACTTGACCTTTACAATACAAGAACCGGCGTTTTTAAACATTTCAAAAACGACCCATCCAATCCCAATAGTTTATCCGACAATAGAATATGGGCCTTATTACACGACTCTAGTAACAATCTTTGGGTAGGGACTTCCAGCGGCCTTGACAAATACAATCCCCTAACGGGTGATTTTGTTCATTTCAAAAACCTTGTAGATGGTCAGCAGGTTAATTGGCTGGCCGAAGACAGTGACCATTGCCTTTGGATCGGAGCTACTGAAATGATCGTCTATAATCCAAAAAGTCAAAAGATTGTCAAATTGGCCGAGTCCACCAGATATATGATGGAAGATTCCAGACACCGTTTTTGGATAGCAACGCTAAGTCATGGAATTGCGCTCTACTCAAAAGAAAAAGGTGTGATCAAGTTCTATGGCGAAAAAAATGGACTGGCAAATAATCAGGCTCTGGCTATTCTGGAGGATGATGAGCATTTTTTATGGATCAGTACCACCAACGGTCTGTCAAAGTTTGATCCCGAAAAAGAGCGATTCCATAATTTTTCCACGAAATCGGGATTTCAGAATGATCAGTTTACCTATGGAGCAGCATACAGGCTTCCGGGCGGAGAGTTGATTTTTGGCGGAATATCCGGGTTCAATATTTTTGATCCTTCCAAGATTAAATCAAGCGATTTTTTTGCTCCAATCGTTCTTACTGATCTGAAGATTTTGAATAAAAGTGTTCAGATCAGTCAGGATGGGAAAGGCGTACTAGCCAAAAGTATCTCCGAAACAGACAATATCACACTAAAATATAGCCAGAATTCTGTCGAGCTGGAGTTTGCTTCATTTGATTTCGCCAACATCATGGGGGTGCAGTATTCCTATTACCTCGAAGAATTCGATAAGACATGGAATGAGCCTTCTGATAAAAGGCTTGCAACCTATACGAACCTTAATCCGGGGAATTATACCTTTCACCTTAAAACTGTTTCTATCGACAGGCTCGAAAGCAACATCGGCCCGGTTCTGAAGATTGAAGTTCTTCCGCCGGTCTGGCAAGCCTGGTGGTTTCGTACCCTGATGCTATTGACGATTTTTGGCATGCTGTTTTGGCTGATTTCTTTTTTACAAAATCGTGAAAAGCTCAAACATACTCTGGTCTTTGAGAAAATCAAGGCAAAAGAGTTGCACGAACTCGACATGATGAAATTGCGGTTCTATACCAATATATCACACGAAATCCGAACCCCACTGACACTGATTTTGGGTCCGCTCGAAAAACTGAGAAACAACACCATTCCGGAAGGAGAAATAAAAGGACATCTGGAGGTCATGCAAAGAAATGCAAACCAGTTGCATCAGTTGATTAACCAGTTACTGGATTTCAGAAAAATGGAGAGTGGTAACCTGAAGCTTAACCTCAAACAGGGAGATCTGGTTTCATTCGTTGCGGAAATCGTTGATTCATTCGGAAAATTTTCAGAAGAGAAGGAAATTGAACTCAAGTTTAACTCCCTGAAGAAGGAGATTATTACCAATTTCGATGAAGACAAGGTGGCTAAGATCATGAACAATCTTTTGTCGAACGCATTCAAATTCACCGGTAAAGGAGGAAAAATCACTGTCAACATCTCTTTGGTTTTTGATACAGAAGAGCTGGAGGCAGGCAATGAATCAACCGAAAAGCGCATGGTGGAGATTACCGTCAAAGACACCGGAATTGGCATCGCAGAGTCTAATCTGGAGAAGATTTTTAACACGTTCTTTCAGGTCGACCAGTTTTCGTCGCAGACAGGTACAGGAATTGGATTGGCACTTACCAAGGAGCTTGTCAAGTTGCACAACGGAAAAATTTTTGTTACCAGCAAACCGGGGAAGAGCTCCAAGTTTACAGTCCATCTGCCTTATGATGATCCGAGATTAGCGGTCACAGCAGCCCATCCGGCAGTCGCGGAAAATGATGTCGAATCATTGCAAACCATTGTTGTGGATGACCGCCTAAATGAACAGTCCATCGCCGGACAGAAGATCATGCTCCTGGTGGATGACAATGCTGATGTGCGCTATTTTATCAAATCACATTTTTCATCTACCTACCAAATTCTGGAGGCCAAAGATGGAATGGAAGGATGGAACATTGCGCTTAGAACCATTCCCAACATCATTATCAGCGATGTGTTGATGCCTGATATGGACGGATTTGAATTTTGCCGCAGGATTCGCAAAGACGAGCGGACTTCTCATATTCCTATTATATTACTAACAGCTCTTGGCTCCAGAGAACATGAAATCGAAGGGCTGAGCCTGGGGGCTGATGACTATATTACCAAGCCTTTTGATCTGGTTATCCTTCAGACCAAAGTGGAGAATATCCTGTCGGTAAGGCAGTCGCTAAAACAGAAATACTCAGGAGAGATGTTCCTTCAGCCTCGAAATGTTGTTCTGAGCTCTCCCGACGAACGCTTCCTGCAGAAAGCAATTCAGGTCGTTGAAAATAATATTTCAGATCCGGATCTGGACATAGATCGTTTTGCTTCCGAAATTGGTGCGAGCCGCATGCAGCTTTATCGCAAGCTACATGCAATGACAGAGATGACCGTCAAGGAATTCGTTCGCGATATCAGATTAAAAAGAGCAGCTCAATTGCTGATCCAGAAAAAGATGAATATTTCTGAAGTGGCCTACGCGGTAGGATTCAAGGATCTCTCCCATTTCAGAAAAAGTTTCAAACAGGAGTTTAACATGAGTGCTTCTGAGTACATGGAAAAACACACCTCTGCCGGGGATTAATCGTCCCTTAAAACCTTATTTCTCTTATGTAATTTGGTTTAAAATATTACACAGAGCGACACGGAGGATTCACAGAGATCCACAGAGTCAGGAATAACATTCTTAACCTCAGTGTAACTCTGTGCTTCTCCTTCTTCCTCTGTGTAATTTTATTTTTGTCTCAACAGTTACTCTATTAAGGGTTGTATTTCACATTACTGAGGGACTGCTGATCTGTTTTTTGCCCGATTTTTGGTACGTATGGCCCGCCTCTGATACTCCTGACCCTCCTATTTGATATGATTTTCGGACCCTTTTGAGAGGTGAACGCCTAATTTTATCTCACCAAACACCATTGAAAATTAATGAAGGAAACTCACCGGAGACTTAAAAGAACAAACATGATTATTGTCGGAATGACAATCGTTATAGCTGTGATTCTATCTTTCCTGGTTTTTTCCAGTTTGTAGGTGGTATTGGATTTATTGAACTAACAAACACATTTAAATTCAAATGAAGAAAAGTTGTATTTTCTTCCTCATGTTGCTGGCAGTGTTTTCCATCGGAAGTCTGTCTGCTCAGGAGACTAAAATCGATGGACTAAAAATAGCCATCAGAATGGCGGATTCTGAGATCAAACAATTTCCAGATCCCTGGACCGTCGACTTTAACCCCAAACCGGTATGGAACTATACGCAGGGACTTATTGCACAGTCAATGGTTCAGTTGTGGCAAGTAACCAAAAATCAGGATTACTATAAATATGCCGAAAGGTATGCGCTTCATTTTATAAATCCTGAAGGTTCGATTGTGGGATATAAACCCAACGAACACAACATTGATGCAGTGAACTCAGGTAAATTCCTTTTTGCCTTATACACATCAACAAAGGATGAGCGTTATGCGAAAGCGATCAAGTTTTTGAGAGATCAACTGAAGGAGCAACCCCGGACAAAAGAGGGTGGATTCTGGCACAAGCTAAGATATCCCAACCAGATGTGGCTCGATGGGTTATACATGGGTGCCCCTTTTTATGCTCAATATGCCGCAGAAAACTATGAATCTGCAGCCTTTGACGATATCGTTAACCAGTTTGCAGTCGTTCACAAGCATACGTACAATGCTGCCACCGGACTAAACTATCACGGCTGGGACGAAAGCAAGGAACAAAAGTGGGCAGATCCAATAACCGGCTGTTCTCCAAATTTCTGGAGCAGGGCCGAAGGTTGGTATGCCATGGCGTTGGTGGATGTTCTTGATTTTCTCCCGATCGATCATGCCGGAAGACCAAAGTTAATTGAGATCCTGAATCAGGTGGCTGCCGGTATAAAGAAGCACCAGGATCCGGCTACGGGATTATGGTATCAGGTATTGGACCAGGGTAACCGTCAGGGCAATTATTTCGAAGCATCCGGATCTTCCATGTTCGTATATGCCCTGTTAAAGGCGGTGCGCATGGGTTACATCAGCAAGGAATACAAGGAAACTGCCAGGAAGGGATACTCCGGAATCGTTAAAAACCTGATTCGTGAGAACAATGATGGCACCATCAGTCTGACAAAATGTTGTTCGGTGGCCGGATTGGGAGGAACTCCTTACCGCAGCGGAACTTACGAATATTATATCAGTGAGCCTGTGAGGGACAACGATCCGAAAGGTGTCGGACCCTTTATTATGGCATCACTTCAATTTGACATGAAATAGATATTCTGGCACTTAAAAGCCAGTCAAAATAATAAACACCAATCTCAAAATTAATCACTTAATAATTGTCTATGATGAAGATGAAGCAAAGTTTTCGTGGAAAGGTTTGCATGTTAACCCTGATGTTAATTTTTTCTGCCGCAACATTGTTTGCCCAGAAAGTTACCGGAGTAGTGGTTGATGAAACAAACATTCCAATACCCGGAGCCAATGTGGTGGTCAAAGGAACTACCAATGGCGTGATCACCAACATGGATGGTCAATTCACTATTACACCAGCAGATGTTTCCAAAGATGTACTATCCTTCTCTTTTATTGGATATGACACCAAGGAGGTAAAAATTAACGGACAGAAAATTATAAATGTACAAATGGCTAGCAGTACCTTGCAAATTGAAGAGGTTGTTGCCATTGGGTACGGTACCGTTAAAAAACGCGATGTAACAGGTTCGGTTGCCTCAGTTTCCGGAAAGCAACTTACCGCCATTCCTGTTTCCAACGTGGCACAGGCACTTCAAGGACGACTTGCCGGAGTGAACGTTATTTCTCAGGACGGACGACCAGATGCGACTATTTCGATTCGCGTACGTGGCGGAGGTTCCATCTCACAAAGCAACGATCCCCTTATTTTGATTGATGGTGTCCCGGGAAACATCAGTGATGTTCCATCCGAGATGGTTGAAAGCATAGACGTGCTCAAGGATGCCTCTTCCACGGCGATTTTTGGTGCACGCGGTGCCAATGGTGTTATCCTCGTTACAACCAAAAGGGGAAAATCCGGCGATGTAACGGTGAGTTATAGCGGTTATGCAAAATTCAACTCCCCAACAGGATATCTTGAAACCTTAAACCCATACGATTACTTATCCTTCAAATGGGGTCTTCTGGATGTTTATTTTGGTACAACTTATACCACACCATTCCAAAAATTGTTTGGAGTTGGCGCTTACACCGGCAGTAACACTGCAGGTTTGGATGCATACAAAAATGTAGATCAATTCAACGTGCAAAAGGATGTATATTTTAACTCCTTCTCGCAGAACCATGATCTGACCATTTCTGGTGGAACGGATAAAACAAAAGTAATTTTGGGGTTGGGCTATCTCGACGAAGATGGTATGAAATTGAACTCCTTCGCCAAAAGAACTGTGGCATCTTTCAAGTTAGATCAAAAAATGGGTAAAAACCTGGACTTTAATCTTGACGTTCAGTACACGGATAAAAATTCGATGGGTAATGAAGGAACAACCAGTGGTTACGGTTCCTCTCTTTCCGGATCTTACCGTTTCCGTCCTATCGCAAAGAGTAATATAAAAGGTGATATCGCATTTCTGGGTGATGCATCCTTGGGTGAAGAGTCATTTGTCATGGATGATATGTACAATCCGGTAAAAGTGATCAAAGACCGCCAAAACCTGTTATTGACTCAGTCGCTTCGGGCGACAGCCGGTTTGAACTGGAAAATTATTAAAGGTTTAGTCTATCACTCTGAATTGACTCTGGCCCGCAATTATACGCAAAATAAGATATGGAGAGGTCCTACTCCTGCCAGCGGTAACGAGGTAAACTACCTGCTAAGTGATGGAACACTTCAATTTTCCGGCGATGCTGACCTTAGAAAGAATGATGCCAAATCTCTTCGTTGGGCAAACACATTGGCATATGAATTAAAACTGAAAGAGATTCACCGGCTCAATTTTTTGGTTGGTCAGGAAATAACCAACTCCGGCGGAACAAGTATGCGCATCTCAGGACAAAAATATCCTGCCAATTTTACCATGGATAATGCATTCGCTATGATCTCGCAATACGGAGCCAACCTGGTAGTTGCATCGGGCGTCAGTACGCCAAACCGTCTACAGTCTTATTTCGGCAGGGTAAATTACTCTCTTCTGGACAAGTATATGTTTGCCGCTACCTTCCGTGCTGACGGTTCGTCCAACTTCTCTCCGGAACATCGATGGGGATACTTCCCCGCTGCTTCCCTTGCATGGCGCATTTCGCAGGAATCATTTATGAAGAGCATTAAAAATCTCGACGATCTGAAACTTCGTGTATCTTACGGTGAGGTAGGAAATGATGCCATCAGTGCCGACCAATGGTCGCAATTATGGGCAGCCACCACCGACACTCGTTGGCAGTATGGCCTGAACCGAGTGCTTCAGCCTTCTTATGACCTGGCTTCTGCTCAATTGGCTAACCGCGATTTAAAATGGGAAACCACCATTACACGCAACATCGGACTTGACTTTTCTCTATATAACCATCGCTTGTCTGGTACTATCGATGTATACCAAAATAGCACAAAAGACTTGTTAATGCTGACCGACATTCCGTCTATTACCGGATTTACATCCAGCTATGCCAATATTGGGCAAACCAGCAACAAAGGGGTGGAAATCTCATTAACAGGTACGCTCCTGAGGAGCAAGGATTGGAACATTTCGGCAAGCGCAAATATCAACTTTAACAGAGGTAACATCGATAAACTCGCTGACGGAATGCAAAGCGCTTATGGAACTCAATTCCTGCAATCAGGTATTCCAAATGCTGACTACAAATTGTTGGTTGGCAAACCAGTTGGTATCGTAATGGGTTACCAAAGGGATGGTAAAGGATTTTATACACCCGACGATTTCGATTTCAACTCTGCAACTGGTATATACACATTAAAAACAGGTGTCGCAGATCTTTCAAAATCATTTGTCTCCTATCGTGCCGGTTTGGTTCCCGGGTCTCAGCAGGCCTATCCCGGTTTGCCGAAATTTGTAGATACGGTTAAGGATGGCGTGATTGACGACAAAGATATGGTCGAAATTGGTAATATGAATCCCAAAAATACCGGTGGTTTCAACGTCAACGGTTCTTACAAGAGCTTCGATCTTGGATTGTATTTCAACTGGAGCTACGGCAATCAAGTCTACAATGCCAATAAATTGGCTACACTTTTTAACGGTAACAAAGGTGGAGGTCTCTATGGAAATAAGCTGGCAATCGTGAAAGACTCTTATACAAATTATCAAATTCAGAGCGGAACCCTGGTGAAGCTTATAACGCCTGATCAGTTGAATGCCGCCAACGTAAATGCTACCGTACCGTCAACCTTCCTGCAACAAGGTTACGTCTCCGATATTGGTATCGAAGATGGTTCATACCTGCGTCTCAATACGGTGACCTTGGGCTATACCTTGCCAAAACAGGTGATTAGCAAAGCAAAGATAAGCAACATGCGCATCTATGGGTCTATCTATAATGCATTTACCCTGACTGGTTACTCAGGACTAGATCCTGATGTCAATACGAGCCAAAACGTTAATAGCTCCCGTTATCCGACTCCCGGACTTGACTGGGGAACCTATCCTCGTGCCCGTCAGTTTGTGATTGGCTTAAATGTTACTTTCTAAATCCTATAAATGGTAATCATCTTTAAAGAAAATCAATCATGAAAAAAATAATAATCTATATATTTTTGGCACTGTTACCGTTCACATTTACGGGGTGCAAAGACTATTTGGATGTGTCAAATGCAGGCCAGTCAGACGATAACTTTGTGATGTCGAGTCCTGGTGAGGCATTTAAAGCACTATCGTGGGTTTATGCTGAATATCGCCAAAATGCAGCAGCCGGAGGAAACTACAACTGGCAGGACCCACTGGGATCCGATGCTGAATACATGAGCGAATATCCTTCTGTAAACAATGTTATTGCAAGATTGCAACCAGGTGCAACAACCGTAAATACTGATATGGGCTTATACAATAGCTTAAACGTTGCCCTGGCACGCGCTTCCCGCATTGCTGATTTGATTGGAGCTAAAGCTGAATATCAATCAGATGCAAAAGGAAGTGCTGCTACCGCCTGGACACAACTGTATGGTGAAGCCAAAACCTTAAGAGCTTATTTAGCCTGGGAGTTGGTACGCCATTTTGGTGATGTACCTTATGGTTTTGAAAATCAGGTGGTGACAACCTATACACTTACATCACGCTTCGAAATAATGGATAAAATTCTTGCTGACGTTAAAGCAGTAGAAGGCAAAATGTACGTCCTGGGTCAAGGTGGAATTACAGCAGAAAGAATCAGCCGCACTTTTGCCAATGCGCTGATCGGCCAAATTGCACTCCACGCAGGAAGCTGGCAAACCATTCGTACTGATATAAAAGGATTGTATGGAACTGTACAATTTGTCAATAAGGGTGCGGATGATGCAACATGCGTATATGCACGTCGTGCAGATTATCTTGATTACGTCAAAGTAGCTGAAACATACTTGAATGCGGCTGTAAATATCCAGAGCGGATCAGCAAAGTTGATTACATCCGACACCAGGGCAGTCAACAATCCTTTCCAAAAACACTGGCAAGAAGTCAACTCCAGGCGAATTAGCCAGGAATCAATCTTTGAAATTGGTTGTGTTCCAGGTATTGGAAACAGCGAGTATGGATATAGTATGGCTCGTCCTGGCTCCAATAGTTCAGTCAACTCATACTTAAATACTTTTGCCGCCATCCGCATTGTTCCTTCTTTCTTCTACAATGGCTATGAAGCCGGTGACATGCGCCGCGATGTAAGTATGGTCGTAACCGGAAGCAATGCTGCCACCGGACAAGAAAACATTATTCCACTTGGAGTGGGAACACGTATTGGCGGAGGTGGACCAAGTACCAATAAATGGGACAAAAACAGGGGAGACGTACCTTTGTACACCAATGCAACTTTCCGTTCTTCAGGTATTAATTATGTTGTATTGAGAATGGCCGACGTAATGCTTTTGCTGGCCGAAGCCAAAGCTGTAACAGGAAGCGATGCAGCAGGTGCAATTGCACTGGTAAACCAAATTCGCACAAGAGCGTTTGGTAATTCCAGCAAAAACATTGCCGGACTTTCAGGAGATGCATTGCTGGATGCTATTTACAATGAGCGCAAACTAGAACTTTTGGGCGAAGGCGCAATTCGCTGGGACATGATTCGTTCTGGTAAATTCAACGAAAGAGCCATTGCAATCCGCAAGGAAATGGCAGATATGACGACTGGCCTTCAAACCAACGGATTCTATACTTTCCCTAGCGGCAGAACCATCTCCAATTATATTTGGACAAAATATGTTCAGATAGGTGGTGCTATTGCAACAGTTACGCAAACTCCCGTAGACACGGATCCGGCTTTGTCTCCGGGTTGGCGAGGTATCTACAATTGGGGGGTTGCAGCGTATACCACTACTGCGAGAAACCTGGCTATCAAAGGATTGTATAACTACATTGATCCCAACGGTGCAGAAGCCAAAGCTTTGGTAGCCGATGGTTATGCCAGAGTGAACTGGGGTATTACGGTTTGGAATGATGCAAATGCCAAAGCGATGCTAAATGCTGCCATCCTGGACGGAGTAGTTGGCCGCGAAACCAGCGCACCTCGCTACTTCCACCCAATGCCTCTTACTGTTATTGACCAATCGAAAGGGAACGTAACAAATGGTTACGGATTACCCAATAAGTAGGCCATAGTGCACATATTAAAAATAACCACCTGCAATTTCCGGCAGGTGGTTATTTTTGATAGTTATTCTTTTCTGAATACTAAATCAGGAATTGGCAAATAGTTAATTTTAACGGTCTGTTAATAATTTTGGAATGTGCCAGATGCAAATACCTTGGAAACTTTTAATTGCCATTTCGGTTTTGTCGGTTTTCCCAATGTTGACCTATGGGCATTTTGAGACGACTCCAAATTCGCCAATTCAAATCTCCAAAGAGGGAAAATTAAGCTACAAGATTGCCGTCAACGGAGACAGGGTTCCCGATTTTTCTTTTTGCGGATACATGGCCTCCGAATCACCAATTCCTGACCTTCCTGTCAAGGTGATTGTCAACGCGATGTTGGGAGATGCAACACCACGGATACAAGCAGCCATTGATTATGTTTCATCGTTGCCTTTGGATGCAAATGGCTACCGCGGATGCGTTCTCCTGGAAAAGGGAACTTTTGAAGTCGCCGGCAGTCTCACAATTCGGTCGTCCGGTGTCGTACTCCGCGGAAGCGGAAGTGGAACAGATGGCACGATTTTGCTGGGAAGCGGATTTGACCGTGAAACACTTATTCGGATTTGTGGGATTAATAACAGGATGATTGGATTACCGGTTCAATTGGAAGACAAATATTTTCCTGTGAATTCGACAGTTCTTACCTTTAAAAGCGGTCATTCGTTTAAAGTCGGAGATCAGATTGTTGTTAGCCGTCCCTCCACCAAAGAATGGATCGAAAAAATAGGTGCCGACAAGATTGGTATCTATGTGGATTATACCCTCACCAAATGGGAGCCCGGAGATTTTGATCAGATCTGGTACAGAAAAGTCGTTGCTGTTACATCTCAATCAATTACCCTCGATGTTCCACTCACCAATTCGCTGGATCCTCAATTTGGTGGCGGTAAAGTCTCCAAATATAGCTGGTCAGGACAAATCCGACAGGTTGGCGTAGAAAATATAAGGTGCGTTTCAACATTTGATGCCACCAATGCAAAAGATGAGAACCACCGATGGATGGCCATTACAATGGAAAATGTCAGTGATTCCTGGGTTAGAAGAGTCGTAGCTGAACACTTTGTAAGCTCGGCAGTGGCCATTTGGGAAACAGCCCGCCGCATCACGGTAGAAGATTGCAAATCACTGGCTCCTGTTGGTGAAATCGGCAATTACCGACGTTACTCATTTCATACCACCGGTCAGCAGGTACTGTTTCAGCGATGCTATGCAGAATATGGCTACCATGCCTTTTCTGTCGGATTCACCTCTCCCGGACCCAATGCATTTGTGCAATGCTACTCCTATATGCCTTCTAATTTCAGTGGTGCCATAGGCGGGTGGGCAACAGGTGTGTTGTTCGATAAAATGACCATCGATGGCGGAATTATCAGCCTGGCCTACCGGGATGTTGATGGACAAGGTGGTGGCTGGAGTGCAGCAAACTCTCTTTGCTGGCAATGCAGAGCTGCACAGATCCAATTGCCGGCTCCTCCAACTGCCCAGAATTGGGCATACGCCAGTTGGGCCCAGGGATATGGCGATGGGCACCACGAACTGCAACATACTTTCGTCAAACCGGAAAGTTTTTATTACGCACAGCTGGAAGCACGTACCGGAAAGAAATCACCGGAAGAGGAGAAAATCATGACGGAACAGACCAAAGAAACCACCGCTCCTACTTTCGAAATGGCCGCATCGATGAGTGAAAGATCCAAAACTCCTGACCTGATCATGGATGAATGGATCGACCAGATGATTCTTAAATATCCTATTAATTCAGATATTTCGACAGCAAAAAAAATAGAGGATACAGGATTCAATGTTCTGTCAAAATCAATTATCCACGCACCAATTATTTCGATCAAGAACGGATGGATTGTTCAAGGCAATCAGGTCTTAACAGGAAAAGGGAACCGCACTTCTCTATGGCGGGGATCAACCAGGCCCAGCGAATTGGTCAGGCCGGCTCCCAATTTGGTTCGCTTTGTCCCCGGCCGCACAGGTCATGGACTGACGGATGATCTTGATACGCTGGTTCAGGATATGGTGACAAACGGAGTATCCGTCATGCAAAATTTTCCTGCACTTTGGTATGAACGCCGACGGGACGACCATGCACGAACACGCCGGGCGAATGCTGATGTTTGGGCTCCATTTTATGAGCAGCCTTTCAGCCGGAGTGGGCAGGGTGAGGCCTTCGACAGATTAAGTAAATATGATCTGACAAAATGGAACACCTGGTATTGGCTGAGACTCAAGAAATTTGCCGATCTGGCCGATCAAAATGGGCTGCTATTTCTGCAGGAGCATTACCTGCAACACAATATCATTGAGGAAGGAGCCCACTGGGCCGACTACCCCTGGCGATCTGCCAACAACATCAACAATCCCGGCTTTGCCGAAAATCCGCACTATGCTGGTGATAAGCGGGTTTATATGGCAGTGGAATTTTACGATACAACAAACCAGGTTCGAAAGGAGTTTCATAAAGCATACATCCGAAAAAGTCTGGAAAACTACAGGCAGAACACCAATATCATTCACCATCTTGGAATGGAATATACCGGTCCGCTGCATTTTGTGCAGTTTTGGCTGGATGTCATAGGCGAGTGGGAGAAAGAGAACAACCTGCATGTGATGGTAATGCTTCCCGGGACAAAAGAGGTTCAGGATGCCATTCTGGCTGACCCGAAAAGATCGGCAGTGGTGGATGTTATCGAAGTGATCCAATGGCAATACCGTAAAGACAGCAGTCTTTTTGCTCCCACAGGGGGAGTTAGCCTGGCAGAGCGGCAGTACGCCCGCGTTTATGATGTTGGGGAGACTTCGTTTGACCAGATTTACAGAGCTGTGAGTGAGTTTCATGCAAAATATCCTGGCAAAGCCATAGTTTATTCCCGTCGTGGGGCCGAATTCTCTGAATGGGCAGCCTTTTTGGGAGGCGGATCCCTGGCATCACTGCCCGAAATAAAGAATCCTGATTTTCTGCGGGAGGCCGCACAATTGAATCCATTGACAATGAACAGAGGCGGTTCCAAACAATATGTTCTTGGAAAGAAGGGTGTCGGGTACTTTCTTTTTTCTGCGAATTCAAATGTTAATGTCAATCTCAGGGATGATCAGACCGTTTATCATTTGAGTTGGATTAATCCGACAACCGGAGCAGTTGTCCAATCAAAGACAGGTGTAAGAGGGGGAGTCTCAACTGACTTGAAAGCTCCTTTTGAAGGAAGTGTCGTTGCTTGGTTATCAGTAAAATAAAAATTAATATTAAACAATAAACCATCATCAAAATAATTGTCAGATGAGAATAGCCTTTAATATATCAAGAGTACTGCTTTCTATCCTGTTATTTTTGTCGACTGGATTTGCCTTTGGCCAGGAAAAGAAATTTGCGAAGACGAATGCAAACATCGATGTGAGTCCGTTTTCAGATAGCACGAACCATTGGTATGGAATCCAGGATGATGGAAACATTGTCAATCCGGTGGAAAATCAGCCTAAATATCCGGTTTCGGAAATCACTAAGATCGCCGATAACATCCTGCTATACCAGCGCAACAATGGCGGATGGCCAAAAAATTATGACATGCAGGCCATTCTAACCAAGGAGCAAATTAAAAAATTGATCCAAACTAAGGATCAAAACCACACAACATTTGACAATTCCACAACCTATACACACGTTGAATATCTGGCAAAAGTGTATTCGGCTACTCAAATTGAAAAGTACAGGGAAGCTTGCCTGAAAGGCATTAGATTTATCCTCAAGGCTCAGTATGACAACGGTGGCTGGCCACAGTATTATCCTTTGGAACCAAGGAATTACAGCAGTCATATCACGTTTAATGATGGTGCATTTCTTGGAGTGATGGAAACATTACAAAAAATAATCGGAGGCGATCCAGTTTTTTCATTCATAGGCAATGATATGAAAAAGGAGGTCAAAACGGCATACGACAAAGGCTTGGAATGTATCCTGAAATGCCAGATTGTAAGCAAAGGCAGATTAACATCCTGGTGTCAGCAGCATGATGAGATTACTTTGAAACCTGCCTGGGCTCGAGCCTATGAAATGCCAAGTATCTGCAACGGAGAAAGTGTTCAGATAGTTTTGTTTTTGATGAATATGGATCATCCGGACAAGCGAATCGTTGAGGCAGTTCAGAGTGCAGTAAAATGGTTCAATGAATCGAAAATATTCAACACCAGAGTAAAAACGGTCCAGGCACTTCCAGAAAAAACACCATACAAAATTAACACCATCGATCGGATTGTCGTGACTGATTCAACAGCTCCTCCCATCTGGACCCGTTTCTACGAACTGGAAACTGAAAGGCCACTCTTCAGCGACCGCAACAGCAAAATGCTTTATTCTATGGCTGAGGTCAGCCGCGAACGTCGCAGTGGCTATGGCTGGTACACCTATGCACCTCAGAATGCACTTGAAAAGTATCCTGATTGGCAAAAAAAATGGGCCCCTGATCGCAACGTTTTGGCAAAATAATTTTTTGATGCAATGAAGAAATCCATTTTTTTAACCTTATGCTTGCTGGCAACTTTGTCTTTTGCAGTTCCGCCATCAGATAATAAATGTCCTTCTATTGCTGTTTCCGCCAATGGTCGTTTCCTTACATCGGATGGAAAGCCATTTTTTTGGCTCGGCGATACAGGCTGGATGATACTCGAAATGCTGAACAGAACGGAAACTGAAAAATATCTGGAGGACAGGAGATCAAAGGGGTTTAATGTAATCCAGGTAATGCTCTTGCATGGACTCTCATCCACCACTGTAGATGGTGATTCTGCCTTGATTAATAAGAATGTTGCTTCACCAAAACTCATGCAGGGTGATCCAATGGATAGAACTGTTAAAGGTGGATACTGGGAAAATCTTGATTTTTTGGTAGACCTGGCTGCTCAGAAAGGACTGTACATGGCCCTGGTTCCTATTTGGGGCTCGAATGTTCGGGCCGGGAAAGTTACCTCCAAACAGGCGGAGACTTATGCCGGTTTTTTGGCTCAGCGATACAAAAACAAATCGAATATCATCTGGTTGAATGGAGGTGATGTACGCGGAGATGACTCCATCAACATTTGGAACACCATCGGAAGAACCCTGAAAAAGCAGGATCCCAACCATCTGATCACCTTCCATCCTTTTGGAAGGACACAGTCGTCAGAATGGTTTCACAATGAATCCTGGCTGGATCTCAACATGTGCCAGTCGGGCCACCGTGATTATAAACAGGATACAGCCAGGAATGATCATCGCTATGGTGAGGATAACTGGAGATACATTCTTAAAGATTACAACAGTTTTCCTGCCAAACCAACTCTCGATGGAGAGCCATCCTACGAAGGTATTCCCCACGGATTGCATGATACCCTGCAACCAAAATGGTCGGACAACGACATCCGCAGGTATGCATACTGGTCCGTTTTTGCAGGCGCTTGCGGCTTTACCTATGGGAATAATTCGGTGATGCAGATGTACAAAAAGAGTGATAAAGCTGGGGCATATGGGGCTGCTGAACCTTGGGATGCAGCCATTCAGGCTCCCGGTGCCGGACAAATGATCCACCTCAAAAACCTTATGCTGAAATACCATTATGAGGATTTGGTGCCAGACCAAATGGTATTCTCAACCCAGGGAGAAAAGTACAATCATCTTTCAGCATTGAAAGGAAAAAACTGTCTGCTGGTCTACACATACAATGGAAGATTGATACATCTTAATGCAAATCAATTATTTACAAGTAATATAACTTATAATTGGTATTCACCCCGGGATGGAAAATCGGTATTCGGAGGAAAGATATCCAAAGATGAGAAGCTTGAATTTGATCCTCCGGGCGACGTAAAAGACGGAAATGACTGGGTTTTGATTTTAGAAAAAGCCATACAAAATCAAATTCCACGAGATACCACTTTTACCGCCTACCTCGCATGGATAAAAATTAGGAAGGAATTTCCTCAGGCAAAAATTGTAGAAGCTAATCTCCCAGCAGGAGTAAAAGCAGAGTATGGAGTCGTTTATACAACATTACCCGAAACGCCTTTTGGGAAAAGGGATTTGCACCTGGATGTTTTTCGTCCGGCGAAGGCAGGAAAATATCCCGCACTTTTGCTGGTGCATGGAGGTGGATGGCGGTCCGGCGACAGAACCCTTGAGAATCCTTTGGCACAACAAATTGCCTCGCATGGTTATGTGACTGCTACCGTCGAATACCGGCTATCGCCTGAAGCGCTTTATCCTGCAGCCGTTCACGATATCAAGACTGCCATCCGTTTTTTAAGGGCGCATGCCAAACAGTACTCAGTCAATTCAAAACGGATAGCCATTTCAGGAACATCAGCAGGAGGTCAGCTCGCTGCGCTTATCGGAATGACTGCCGGGATGGATAAGTTCGAAGGAAATGAAGGATGGAATAAGCATTCATCCAAAATAGAGGCTATCATAGACATTGACGGAGTCCTGGATTTCAGAGATCCCAATGAGAGTGCCAAAGACACCGATCCTGCTAAACCTTCTGCAGGGGCTTACTGGTTTGGAGCAACCTTTCGAATGGTTCCTGAAAAGTGGATCGAAGCATCACCCATCGAATATGTCGGAAAGGATAGTCCGCCAATTCTCTTTATCAACAGCGCCTTACCCCGTTTTCACGCGGGCCGCGACAGTGTGATAGCCATTTTAAATAAACATCAAATCTATTCTGAGGTGCATACATTCCCATCAACCCCGCATCCTTTCTGGCTTTTTGATCCGTGGTTCGAACCCACTGTTGAGTACATGGTTTCCTTTCTTGATAAAACGATGAAAAATGAAAAGTAAAAAAATGAAGCATATGCAACCAATTATCAGGCTCGTAATCTTAGGTTCAATGGTTCTCATTTTGATGAGTTCAGGTCAAATTGTCGCTCAGCAATCCAATCTGGTTTCAAAAGTTTGGGTGGCCGACAACGGCGATGGAACCTACAAAAATCCGATATTGTATTCAGACTATTCGGATCCGGATGCCATCAGGGTAAATGATGATTATTACCTTGTCGCCTCTTCATTTAATTGCATTCCGGGGTTGCCAATCCTTCATTCAAGGGATCTGGTAAACTGGGAAATAATTGGCTACGCTCTGCAAAAACAACCTCCATTCGATGTTTTCGACAAAGTGCAGCATGGAAATGGCGTTTGGGCACCCTGCATCCGTTATTATAAAAATGAGTTTTATATCTTTTATCCTGATCCTGATTTTGGAATTTATAGGGTTAAAGCATCAAATCCGGCCGGTCCGTGGTCGGAACCCTTGCTTGTTCAGCCAGGAAAAGGACTGATAGACCCTTCTCCTTTCTGGGACAATGACGGTAAGGCCTATCTGGCCTATGCCCTTGCAGGAAGCCGTGCCGGAGTAAAAAGCGTCATCATGCTTAGCCGGATGAACGTCGAAGCAACCAAATTGCTGGGCAATAGTGTTATGATTTTTGACGGTCATAAAAATCACCCAACGGTTGAAGGTCCTAAAATATACAAACGTAGCGGCTATTATTACATCTTTGCACCTGCAGGCGGCGTGCCAACAGGTTGGCAACTGATACTTCGTTCCAAAAATATCTTTGGGCCTTATGAATCCAAAATCGCCATGGAGCAGGGCAAAACGGATATCAACGGACCGCATCAGGGAGCATGGGTCGATACAAAAACAGGTGAGCACTGGTTTCTGAACTTTCAGGATTTGGGCGCATATGGTCGTGTTGTTCACCTGAATCCAATGAAATGGGTCAATAACTGGCCGGTCATCGGAACGGATGAAGATGGTGATGGAGTAGGCAATCCGGTCAGAACTTTCAAAAAGCCAAATGTGGGTAAAGTATATCCGGTAACAACCCCTGCTGAAAGTGATGAATTCAATGGCAATGAACTCGGTTTGCAGTGGCAGTGGCATGCCAATTACCAAACAACATGGGGATATCCTTCTGGAAATCTTGGTTTTTTCAGACTGAATTGTATCCCGCGACCTGCGGATGCAGTTACTTTGTGGAACATCCCCAACCTGATGCTGCAGAAATTTCCTGCACCCGAATTCACCGCTACCACCAAATTAATTTTCGACGCTCGTTTTGATGGCGAGGAGATGGGTCTGGTCGTGATGGGAATGGATTATGGGACCATCTCAATTCTAAGGAACAATTCAAAATTCGAAATACGATCTGTTTTTTGCAAGCAGGCCGAAAAATCCGGTAAGGAGGAGATAGCAGAGTCGAAACCAATAGATTCTAATGTTGTCTACCTGAGAGTTCAGGTTCTCAAAGCAGCAGAGTGCACTTTTAGCTTTAGCACAGATGGTCAGGTTTTTACGACAGTGGGCAAGCCTTTCAAGGCAAGGCAGGGTCGCTGGATCGGAGCCAAACTGGGCCTCTTTGCTTTGCGTAACGGAGTTATCAACGATGCCGGATCAGCTGATATCGATTGGTTCAGGGTTGAAAAATAGGAGTTTTGAATACTTCGAATCAAAAGAATAAGGTTTTGCATTAAAAATCAACAGGATTGCATGTGCTCTCTGCAGATATATTTCTGGGATTTTTGTTAATTTCAATGACGCTTCAATAAAGTGAAAGTTAAAATATTATACCAACATTATGAATCTATTTAAGTCCGTCTTTACCTTTTTGTCAGTGATTCTTTTATCAGTTGCTTCATTAGCTCAACCGTCAACTAATAAAAGCAGAACCACTGATCTGTACAAAAACCTCGAGTTCAAAATGCCTGTGGTAAAAGAACCCGTTATTCCTGCCAATTCTGTCTCAATTGTTGATTTTGGCGCGGTTAGCGGAGGACAAGACCTTTGCACAGAAGCTTTCAGCAAAGCCATCGAGGCATTGTCTGTAAAAGGTGGTGGCCGTGTTGTTATTCCCCGCGGAACCTGGCTAACGGGCCCGATATCCTTGAAGAGCAACATCGACTTGTATACCGAAGCCGGAGCCTTGGTTCTTTTCTCACCGGATAAAAATTTATATCCTTTGGTGAATACTAACTTTGAGGGGTTTAATACCTACCGTTGTTCTTCTCCTGTCAATGGAAGAAATCTTGAAAATGTATCCATTACCGGCAAGGGTGTTTTTGATGGTTCGGGAGATGCATGGAGATCAGTCAAAAAGGAAAAATTGACCGATTCACAATGGAAAAAGCTTGTCGCTTCAGGTGGAATCATTAGCGAAAATGGAAAGACCTGGTATCCATCAGAGCAATTCAGAGCCGGCGAAAAATTGGCCGAAATGAATGTTCCGCGCCAGCTAAAAACGAAAGAAGAATTTGAAAAAATACGTGATTTTCTAAGACCTGTGATGATCAGTCTGGTCTCCTGCAAAAAGGTGTTGATCGATGGTCCAACCTTCCAAAATTCCCCGGCGTGGTGTATTCATCCTCTCCTCTGCGTGGATTTAACCGTGAGAAATACAACAGTTAAGAATCCCTGGTATTCACAGAACGGGGATGGAATCGATATCGAATCCTGCAAGAATAGTCTTGTTCACGACAGCAATTTTGATGTTGGCGACGATGCCATCTGCATCAAATCCGGCAAAGACAAGGAAGGCCGCGATAGGGGAGTACCCACTGAGAACCTGGTCATCAAAAATTGCGTTGTCTACCACGGACATGGTGGTGTTACAGTTGGCAGCGAAATGTCGGGTGGAGTGAAGAACATGCATGTATCCAATTGTACCTTCATCGGAACGGATGTAGGTTTGCGATTCAAAAGCAACCGTGGCAGGGGAGGAGTGGTCGAAAATATCTTTATATCGAATATTGAAATGATCAACATTCCGGCGCAAGCCATCTCTTTTGATCTGTTTTACGGTGGAAAATCTCCTGCAGAGGCATTGGATGATGCAGTTTCAAACAATGATCATGCAGTACCTGTAGCTTCTGAAGAAACTCCTCAATTCAAGAATATATCCATCAGGAATGTCAACTGCAAGGGCGCTATGCAAGCTATTTTGCTTCAGGGATTGCCCGAAATGAACCTTGAAAATATCAGTCTGGAAAATATCCGGATGGAGGCAGATAAAGGATTAATTTGCACTGATGCCAACAACGTCAAAATCACAAACCTGACTCTTATTACCAAGAAGAAGCCTGCGATGGACTTCAAAAATAGCCGGAATGTTACCATTGACGGAAAGCCATACAGCTTAAGTAAATGATATTATTGGCATTTCATTACTTGGCAATGAAATGATTGAGGCTAGTCTTTCTTTCGCTTTGACGACTCCCTCAAGATCATTTCAGATGGCAATACAAGTGTTTTAAATGTTTTTTCCTTGTGCTCTATCTGGTTTAATATCAGCTCAGCAGCTTTTTGTCCCATGAGGAAGGCCGGTTGTGCAATGGTGGAGATGGAAGGGGTAACCACTCTTGAAAAAGGTTCGTTGCTAAAACCGACTATTCCAAAATCTTCCGGTATCCGGATACCTTTGTCGCGAACATAGATCATCGCACTCAACGCAGTGGTATCGTTGCTGCAAAATACCGCATCCGGCGGATCAGGCAATCCCATAAAGTACTGGGCGGCTTTTTCGCCGTCTTCAAGAGTAAGGGAATTGGTGACGACCAGAGATTCGTCGTAGGCAATTCCATTTTTTGCCAGGGCTTCCATGTATCCTTTTCTGCGATCCTGATAAGTTGTCAGATTCTGGGGCCCTGCAATGTGACCAATCCGCTGGTATCCCTGATCGATCAGATGTTGGGTTATTCGAAAGGCACCCATACAGTCATCTACCACAATTTTGTTCGTCTCAATTTCCGGAACGATCCTGTCGAAAAAAACGAGCGGAATATTCTTTTTTCGGAAGATCTTCAGGTGATCGAAGGTGGTTGTCTGCATGGCAATCGAAATAATTAATCCGTCCACCCTGATAGCCAGCATCGAATGTACAATGGATATCTCTTTGTCATACAGGTCGTTCGATTGTGAGATGACAACATTATAGCCAGCTTTAAAGGCAACCTCTTCAACACCACTGATCACAGACGCGAAAAAGTAGCGGTTAATAAGCGGGACCACAATACCGATCGTGTTCGATTTTTTGTTTCGCAGATTGGAAGCCATGGAATTTGGCCTGTAACCCATTGTTTCGGCGGTTATGGCAATTTTTTCCCTTGTTTTTTGGCTAATGCGTGGATTGTTCTGCAGAGCCCTGGAAACGGTTGAGGCAGAGATTTTCAACTCTCTAGCAATATCATGGATGGTTGGTTCTAACTTTTTATGCATTTTCAAACGATGAGCTTGACAAAGTTGGCATTTTTTTTACTTCAGCTCAAAGATAAAATAAAAAATGCAATCGATTGCACAAATCTAAAATAGTTATTATCTTTGCCTTGTAAAAGTGACTAGAGTGAACTAAAGTGACTAAAGTGAGCTAAAGTACTTTCGCCAAAACCAGCAACTTTTCATAGTCAATAACTTTAGTCACTTTAGTTCACTCTAGTCACTTTAGGCACTTCATCATAATAACATAAACCTATGTCAATCAACTTCGAAGAACGTTTCGCCTCTCATCCATCCGATGTAAAAAACTACGACACCCAACAACTCAGGGATCATTTTCTGATCGAAAAAGTAATGGAAGCCGATAAGATTAACCTCGTTTATTCGCATTACGACCGCTACATTGCCGGGGGTGCAGTACCTGTGAAAGGATCTCTTGAGCTCACAGCCATCGATCCGCTCAAGGCCCCGTTTTTCTGCTATCGTCGTGAGCTGGGTATCATCAATGTCGGAGGCAAAGGAACTGTTTCTGTCGATGGGAAAGACTATAACATGGACTTCAAGGAGGCTCTATACATCGGGAAAGGTTCCGAAAAGATATTGTTCACCTCAGAGAATGCAGCACAACCCGCAAAGTTCTATCTAAATTCAACACCTGCACACAAAGAACTGCCTACCCGCCATATCACACTGAAGGATGCCAATGTTTTGCAGATGGGTTCACAGCAAACTTCCAACGAAAGACAAATAAATCAGTTGCTGATCAGCAAAGTGATCGAAACTTGTCAGTTGCAAATGGGCATGACAGAGTTGCGCCCGGGAAGTGTCTGGAACACCATGCCAGCGCATACGCATAGCCGCAGAATGGAGGTCTACTTTTATTTCAATGTTCCTGAAGGTCAGGCAATCTGCCATTTCATGGGACAACCTCAGGAGACCCGCCACATCTGGATGGTCAACGAGCAAGCTGTGATCTCCCCAAACTGGTCTATCCACTCTGCAGCCGGAACAGCCAACTACATCTTTATCTGGGGTATGGCTGGCGAAAATCTTGATTATGCAGATATGGATGTTGTGCAACCCAACCAGCTTAGATAAAGGAACAAGCAACCGTAAATCAGCAACTTTAATAATTTATATATGAATGATCTTTTTGATTTAACCGGGAAAGTGGCCCTCATCACCGGCGGAACCCACGGAATCGGCATGGCAATCGCAAAAACCCTTGGTGCCGCAGGTGCCAAAATCTGTGTCAACGACCTTTCAGACGAAAAACTTGAAGCCTGCAAAGTTGAATACAGTAAGGTTGGACTGAATGTTTTTACCCTCAACTTCGATGTTACCAACGAGGAAGCAGTCGACAAGGGAATTTCCCAAATCGAGAAGGAAGTTGGACCGGTTGATATTCTTGTGAACAATGCCGGAATCATCAAACGAATCCCAATTTTGAATATGGCCATCAGCGATTTCAAACAAGTGCTCGATATCGACCTGGTTGCTCCGCTGATCATTGCCAAAAGAGTTGCCCCCGGAATGATTGCCAGAAGATCGGGTAAAATCATAAACATGTGCTCAATGATGAGCGTCTATGGTCGCAATTCGGTATCTGCCTATGCTTCAGCCAAAGGCGGGCTCAAACTCCTGACAGCCAACATGTGTTGCGAATGGGCCAAATACAATGTGCAGATAAATGGGATTGGTCCGGGCTATATCGCCACCTCCCAGACTGCAGACATCCGTCTGGGCGGTCATCCGTTCAACGATCTTGTCATGACCCGCACTCCAGCCGGTCGCTGGGGTGAACCTGAAGATGTTGGTAACGCTGCACTTTTCCTGGCATCCAAGGCGAGCAACTTCGTAAACGGTCATGTACTGTATGTGGATGGCGGAATTTTGGCTAATTTTGGTTACGTCAAAGGAGAAAACGATTTACCACTCTGATTTGAGCAAACTAACGGCTAACAGCTAACAGCTAACAGCTATTAGCTAGATCAAAAAAGAATAAATTATCATTTCATGGAAAAAGTCATCACATTTGGTGAAGTTATGCTGCGCCTGGCAACCCCGGGTTTCGAACGATTTGGCCAGAGCGGCAATCTGAGTGCTACTTTTGGCGGGGGTGAGGCCAATGTAGCAGTATCACTGGCCAACTATGGCATAGCTACCAAATTTATCACCCGACTGCCTAAAAATGAGATTGCAGACTCCTGCCTCCGGGAGCTCAGAGGATTCGGCGTCGATACGACCGAAATTCTCCGTGGCGGAGACCGCATGGGAATCTATTTTCTGGAAGCTGGCGCGGTTAGCAGAGCAAGCAAAGTCATCTACGATCGTTCTGGATCATCGATTGCCGAGATCAAACCTGGAATGATCGACTGGAACAAAATTTTTGAAGGAGCAACCTGGTTTCATTGGACAGGAATCACGCCAGCCATTTCACAAGGTGCAGCCGATGTTTGCCTCGAAGCCATTAAGATTGCAAACCAGCGCGGCATCATGGTTTCTACCGACCTCAATTACCGCAAAAATCTCTGGAAATACGGCAAGCAAGCGCACGAGGTAATGCCTTTGCTGGTAGCTGGTTGCGATGTAATTCTGGGCAATGAAGAGGATGCTGAAATGGCACTGCACATCCATCCTGATGGAGTAGATGTCACTGCCGGTCATGTCGAGGCAGATGCCTATCTCTCTGTCTCACAAAAAGTAATGACGCAATTTCCGCGCTGCAAAGCAGTAATCACTACCCTTCGCGGGTCGGTCAGTGCCAGTCACAATTCGTGGAGTGGCGTCTTATACGATGGCAAGAAATTATACAAATCCGCTACTTACCAGATCACGCATATCGTTGACCGCGTTGGTGGAGGCGACTCTTTCATGGGCGGACTGATTTATGGATTGTTAACCTACCGCAATGATCTTCAGGCTGCGCTTGATTTCGCGGTAGCAGCATCCTGTCTCAAGCACACCATCTATGGCGACTACAACAGAGTGACAGTCTCTGAAGTTGAGAAACTGATGGGTGGCGACTCCTCCGGCAGGGTCTCACGATAAGTATAATGTGGAAATTGGGAAATGTGAAAACTGGCATTTGCTGAACACAAACATTTCCTCATTTCCAAATTTTCAAATTTCATCATTTTCAAATTTTCAATTTACACCATGGCCCGATTCAAAAGATTAAAAGTCCTTCAAACTCTTACTGAGACTGGCATTGTTCCTCTCTATTACCACAAAGATGCTTCGATTGTATCGAATGTTGTGAAAGCCTGTTACGCTGGTGGAGCAAGGGTTTTCGAGTTCACCAATCGCGGTGATTTTGCCCATGAAGTTTTTGCCGAAGTAAATAAATGGTGCGCTGTTGAATGTCCGGAGATGATTATGGGAGTAGGTTCAGTTGTGGATGCCGCAACGGCTTCGCTTTACATCCAGCTTGGGGCAAATTTCATTGTCTCACCAAGTCTGAATCCGGATATGGCCAAAGTCTGCAATCGTCGCAAAATTGCCTGGATGCCAGGCTGCGGAACACTTTCAGAGATCAATCAGGCAGAGGAACTTGGATGTGAGATTGTCAAGATCTTTCCTGGTAAGGAGGTTGGCGGACCATCATTTGTCAAAGCCATACTGGCACCTTGCCCTTGGACAAGCATTATGCCTTCCGGCGGCGTTTCCCCCGACCGCGAAAACCTTGAAGCATGGTTCAAAGCAGGCGTGGCTTGCGTTGGATTGGGCTCACAGCTTACACCAGCTGAAGTTATTGCCTCCGGAGATTTTGGATTTATTGAAAAAACTGTCAGGGAGGCCATTGCAACGGTTAAACAGATAAGAGGTTAGGAGCATTTAAGAAGCAGTCCTTCAATATTTACGGCTTTTTTAGCCAATTTTCCAGGTTGAAAATTATCTCAAATTTTTCTTAACCGTTTTTTTTTATATTTACGGAAAGCTAATAAGTTTTCTTCAAACTATTTACCGTTCAAAAATTAACTTATGGAAAATGTAAATCAAAAGCGACTCTTTGTAGCAAGTTGTTTGGCTTTGTTGGTCACAGCGATGACCTTTGCCATCAGGGCAAAAATTGAAGGTGTATTTTCAAACGATTATGGACTGACCAAGGAGCAGATAGGATATGCCTTTGGACCGGCTTTCTGGGGATTTGCCGTCGCCATGTTTTTTGGTGGTTTCATCATCGATATCGTTAAGACCAAGAATATTCTGAGGGTGGCTTTTGGGCTGCATTTGGTTGGAATTATTCTTCTGCTCTTCGCCAAGGACATGGTCTCTCTCTTTATTGCCAATGTATTCATTGGGTTAGGGAACGGGAGTGTGGAGGCTGCTTGTAATCCTCTGGTTTCTACATTATTCCCGGAAAAGAAGACCAAGATGTTGAACAGGTTTCATGTGTGGTTCCCCGGGGGGATTGTGATAGGAGGTGTGTTGGCCTGGTTGCTCATGGATCTGATCGGACTTCGCTGGGAAATCCTGGTAAGCCTGTTGTTTGTTCCGCTTGCCATTTATGGATATCTCTTCTGGGGACAGCAGATTCCTGAAACAGAACGGGTTTCAAGCGGCGTGACCTACAAGGAGATGATGCGAAACGTAGGTGCACCATTTACAATCATTGCAACGGTCATTTTGATGATCCTCTTTGCTTCAGTGCCTTCGTTGACAATCAATTTCCACAGCATATATCCGTTTATCGCGGTAGCAGTGATCGTAGCCCTGGTCTTCATCGAAGGAAGATTGGTTAACAAGATGTTCCTGCTCTTCCCACTGGTACTGTTCTGTATGCTGCTGACTGCCTCAACAGAGCTTGGCACGACACAGTGGATCAATGCATTGTTGCAGACCAACGGGATAAGTCCAATGATCATCCTGGTTGTAGTGACCGGCATCATGGCCGTAGGAAGGTTTTTTGCCGGGGGATTGGTTCATCGTTTGAATCCGACCGGAGTACTGCTTAGCTCGGCTGTAATAGCAACCGCAGGACTACTGCTTTTGAGCATTGCCAACGGGGCAGTCATGACCCTGTTAGCCGCAGCTGTATTTGCTATTGGAGTCTGTTATTTCTGGCCAACCATGATAGGGTTTGCTTCCGAATATATTCCGCAAAGTGGCGCGCTGGGTATGTCCATACTCGGAGGTGCAGGATTCGTTGCAACATCGATGGTACTGCCCATCATGGGTAAGTCAATTGAAACTTCCGGTCCTCAGATCACATTGCGCAACATGTCTGTTTTGCCGGTGATCCTGATCGTTGCCTTCATTGCCTTATCCTTAATCATCAAGACGAAGTACAGTAAGAAAATAGCAAAATAAGTTAGGCAACTTCCCATGCAAAGCAATTTATTTATATTTCAAAATGAATCCCCCATTCTTGATTTGGGTGGAGGTGTGTCCCGCCAAATTCTTGGCTACAATCAAAACATGATGATGGTGAAAGTTAACTTCCTGAAAGGAGCAATTGGAGCACTTCATACACATGAGCATACACAAACATCCTATTGCTCTGAGGGTGCATTTGAGTTTACCATAGGAAAGGAGACCAGGGTAATACAAAAGGGAGACGCCACCTATATTCCGCCAGGAGTTTTGCATGGCGTCGTTTGCATGCAAGAGGGAGTGCTGATAGATACTTTCAATCCGGTAAGGGAAGATTTTTTATAAGAAAGTGCCTAAAGTGCACTTTTTCTCCTTTTTAGGGGTAACCTTTTAGTTAAATCAGAGATAAATAGCAGAATATTGGGAGAAGAAGATTGCCGGAATTGCTTCCCTTAATTTCAAATCCGGAGTAATTTAATTCTGCTGCTATGATTGCCTACCTAAATAACGGAATTAATTCCGCGGAGATTACTGTACTGACCCCCAAAGTGGTTGAGGTCGAGACTACTTTACCAGCATTTGTCGGTTATACCGACAAAGCATCTGGCAAAGAGTCAAAAGATTTGATGCTTGTACCTACAAAAATCAATTCAATGAGGGAATTCGAAAATTTTTTCGGATTCCCTTTTGAGAATGAAATGGAACTGACCATCGACCTGGACAGTTCAGATGGATACTGTTTATCCCGTTTCGAAGAGAGTTCCCTACAATACTTACTTTATTATAGTGTAAAAATCTACTTCGAAAATGGCGGCGGACCATGTTATATCGTTTCTGTAGACACGTACCAGAATCCCCAGCAAATTTTATTATTGAGGCCAATAGATTCTTCGCATGCGGGATTGCTGGAGGGACTTCTTCAACTAGCTGAGGTTCCAGACCTCTCTCTGATCGTAATTCCGGAGGCAATAAAGCTTTCATCCGATGATTATTCATTGTTGGTTCAGGCTGCATTGCTGCAATGCCATACGTTGGAAAACAGGTTTGCCATCTTCGATTTCTATGGCGGAGACCAGGACAACCTTGATGTAAGCCTCAACAGAGGATTGTTCGGAACTGAATACCTCAATTACGGAAGCGCTTATTATCCGTTTGTCAGAACAACGATGAATGCCTATGTAAATTCGACCGGTTCAAATGTAAAAGTTACATACAAAGGGAAAGAGAAAAATCTTGGTCAGCTGAAAACGACCGAAAGTTTGCTATTCAAATTTGTAAAGAATGAATTGAAAGGCAGATTCATCAATCTACCCTCTTGTGGCGCTGTGGCAGGTGCTTATGTAACCTCCGATAAATGCAGAGGAGTGTGGAAATCTCCCTCCAATCTAAGTTTGTCAGGTGTTATGGAACCATTAATTCCTTATGGAAACCTAGGTTCTAATATGAGTTGCACAGATTCGGAGACCGGAAAATCAATCAACAACATTCGTTATAGTATAAGACATGACACTCAGGTGTGTGGAGCCAGAACATTGGAAACAGACGACCTCGGAGAACGGTTCGTTTCTGTTACGCGATTTCAAATCATGGTTAAAGAATCGCTTAAGACATCTACGGGTTGGGTGATGTTTGAACCCAATAACAGTCATACCTGGCAAAAAATATGTCAAACTGCCGAAGACTACCTCACCTTGAAGTGGCAGGAGGGCGCCCTGGCCGGTGTTATCCCACAGCAGGCATTTTATGTCAAATGCGGTCTTGGGGATACCATGACTTCAGATGACCTCATTGAAGGAAGAATACACATCGAAGTTGGACTTGCAGTGCTTAGTCCGGCAGAATTTAATGTGTTCAGGTTTTCTCATGACCTTAAATCTACTAAATCATTCACAGAATTGTCTTCTGATAGCTAAGGCATGTAAGGACTCAATCAATACGGAAAACTGATACAATTTTCTTTCGTGGGCTGAAATTGTATATTTAGAAATGTAATCATTCTAAAAAATATGAACTTGTGATAATCCTTGTCTATATTCGACAATTGGCTTTATGATAAAAGTAATTATTTATTAAATGAAATGATTATAATAAATATCTCATTATCAGAACGAATCAAATTTATTTGATATTTTTTTACTTTTTGATGATATTTTTTCATTTTTGACGGGTAACCTTTTAGAATCATTCCGGATAAAGGGTAAATAAGTATACAGCTGTTTTTGCCAGGAAGGAGAGTAGGATTGACTTCCGGCAAGTGATCCTGATCAACAAATTTAACTATTGGGCGCAAGCCGCAAAAAATCTTCAGGGATTTCCAAAATCAAGACCCAGTCCTTTCCATGAAAAAATCATGGCGGATCAGTGGTGAACTGAAGGACGGTAACCGTAACAAAGTTGCCGGTATTGACTGCTACTTTATTAAATCAATTTCTACAAAACTAGAAATATGATCGATCAGGCTTTAATCTTCCTTCGGGACGAGTTGAATACATATATCCTTTCGCGAACAAACGCTACCAATGTGGAGGTGAAATTGTCAAAAATCGTGAACGATTTGGGAAAGTATGCATTCCCGGATGACTCGATTGCCCTGACAATTTTTAACCTGGAGGAGGATCATATTTTTAAAGCCCAATTACCTGAATTTACCTATGTCGATGGACAGCATCTGAGGCGGGAACCTGAATTAAAGTTTATCCTGCATGCGATGTTTGCCGCCAATTTTGTCAACTACGATGAAGCCTGGAAGGCCATAAGTCTGATTCTGGGATTCTTTCAGTCTCATTCAGTTTTTCAGTCGGAGGAATATCCGGCATTGCCTGTAAAAATCGGGAGACTAACCATCGAACTGGAGAGCTTGGGTGTGGAACAACTCAACCAGATTTGGGCTTACCTGGGGGCCAAACATTTGCCGTCAGTAGCTTACAAAATAAGAATGATAGTTGTTCAGGATGAGTTTGTTTCAGCCATTCAAAAGCCAATTATCAATATCAAAACCAATATTCACAACAAATGAGCACATCTTTTGGCATACTTTTTTCTGTGAAAATTGCTCACTCCTATTACACAAGTGGCTGTCAGGATTTTGAATTTCTCATCCCTGCTGACAGTAGTACAATCCTGCGCGACAGAAGGATTATCACTCGGGTAAGCAAAGGAATTTGCTACTTTCTGTGTGAGAAAAACGAATTAGGTATCCCGGTTGTTGCTGTCTCCGGAATCTCGATCCGCATCGGACTGAAGTTGACCAATCCATTTTTTACCAACTTCACAAAAATTGATTTTAAGTCTGGTACTACCCCGCTATACCGCAATTCAGCCGTATCGACTGCATTGGATCTTCCTGTTGAAATGCTTTTAACCGGGCCCCTTTTTGCATATCCTCTGACCAAAACTGCCAGGCCGGTAACCATTACCGTGAAAGATTATTTAAATAATATTTTGGAAACTGAATCTGTTTTAAACGAAACTGATACAACTCCGGTACCATTAGACTTGAGGGGTTATGCGCCAAATGTTTACTCGGTGAATGAAAAACAGGGTAGTTCGACAAAAAAAAGCCTCTATTATATTGATCCTGATTTAGCCGGAAAACCAATTTTCGGTATCGTTGAGATCAATGTGTCTGACAGCTTTTTCACGCCGGCACCACCTGTTTTTACCCTGAATTTTGTTGCCAAAGAGGAAGTTCTGAAATATTATATCGTCGGAAAAAACTACACGTCCTCTGACCTGAATCACTTGTCAGTATTGGATGCCGGATTCAACGAAGATTCCAGACCTCAGGTGCAGTTTACCAAAGTTAATCAGGGCGCATTTGTGGCCACCGATATCTCGCCTTCATTGTTAGCAATTACTGGTACCAGCGTGGTGCTTTTCAAATCTCAAAGTCCGGTACCCAGGCTCGAAAAAGCCAGGAGAAAGATCCAGCTAAGCAAAAATTCAGATGTGATATTGAAACATTTACCAATACCGGGAATAGATCGATCCAATTCAGATATTATCATACAAATTTCAAAACCATAAAAAAGAACGATTATGACAACTTACAGAACACCTGATGTTTACGTGGAAGAAATTTCTGTTTTTCCACCTTCCGTCGCAGAAGTGGAAACTGCCATTCCGGCCTTTATCGGCTATACTTCTTTTGCCATCAAAAAGATGGCGGATGATCTTATTCTTGTTCCTACCAAGATTTATTCGTTGAAGGAATTTGAGACCTATTTCGGACTTCAGCATGAAGACTCTTTGGCCATCACTGTAGGGACGGACAGTCAGGGAGGCCTCACGCTTACTTCCTTTACAGAGCCAACACTTTACTACATTCTTTACTACAGCGTGAAGATGTTTTTTGAAAATGGAGGAGGCCAATGTTACATCGTCTCCGTTGGTACCTATATTCCCGCTCATACAATTGATCTTGTTGGTGATGCATCCGCCGTAAAGGCAACGATGTATGGTTTACAGGATGGTTTGGATAAAATCGCCCTGGTGGATGAACCAACCTTGATCGTGATTCCTGAAGCAGTGAAGCTATCTACCGCGGATTATACCACTTTAGTAGGAGCAGTACTGTTGCAATGCAATACACTTGGCGATCGGTTTGGAATTTTCGATATTTTCAATGGGGATACAGCACTTGACAGCACCGCACTTTCGACTGTCAGAGGCTATTTTGGCAACAATTACCTGAAATACGGTGCATCCTATTATCCATTCATCAAAACAACGATGAACTTTTACCTGAAACCGGATGAATCGAATGTTACAGTTACTTATCCAAGTGGCTCAGGTACGTTGGACACATTGAAGAATTCGAAAACTGCCGTCTACAATTTTGTCAAAGCAGAATTAAAGAATCATTTTGTTGTTCTTCCACCGAGTGGTGCAGTGGCCGGTGCCTATGCCTCCACAGATAAAAATCGCGGTGTATGGAAAGCCCCGGCCAACCTAAGTCTGGCAAGTGTAATAGAACCGGTAATTAAGCTCGACAATGCCCATCAGGATGTGTTGAATGTGGACTCCGATACAGGTAAATCCATCAATGCTATCCGTGCTTTCGCCGGAAAAGGGACTCTGGTCTGGGGTGCCCGCACGCTGGCAGGCAATGACAACGAATGGCGTTATGTACCCGTTCGCCGCTTCTTCAACATGGTCGAAGAGTCTGTAAAAAAATCAACTTACTGGGCTGTTTTCGAGCCAAATGATGCCAACACCTGGGTGAAAGTAAGAGGAATGATTGAGAATTACCTCACTCAGAAATGGCGTGAAGGGGCACTGGCGGGAGCAACCACCAAAGATGCCTTCTTCGTTCGATGCGGTATCGGTATTACGATGACTGCTCAGGATATCCTCGAGGGCAGAATGAATGTTGAAATCGGAATGGCAGTTGTTCGTCCGGCAGAATTTATCATTCTGAAGTTCTCACATAAACTGCAAACCTCTTAGCTGAGCCCGGGAACTCCGGACAATCTGAGTATTAATTTACTAACAGCTAATCGCTAACCGCTCATATCCAAAAGCATTACAATATAATATTAACCACAAACAAATAAAACAATCACCAATGGCAGCAATTTATCCATTACCAGTTTTTCATTTCACGGTTGAGTGGGGTGGAACCCGGATCGGTTTCTCGGAAGTAACCGGTCTCACACAGGAAAATCAGGCGATAGAATACCGCGATGGCTCCTTCCCTGAATACTCGTCCATAAAAATGCCTGGACTGCGCAAATTTAGTAACATCACTCTAAAACGGGGGGTGGTCAAAAGTGACAATGACTTTTTCAAGTGGCTCAGTACCATTAAACTCAATACGGTAGAACGCAGAGATTTGGTGATAAGCCTTTTGAATGAGGAGCACACCCCTGTAATGGTCTGGAAAGCGCACAATGCCTTCCCTGTAAAAGTGGAAGGGCCTCAACTCAAAGCATCTGGCAATGAGGTCGCCATAGAATCTATTGAATTGGCACACGAAGGGCTTGATTTGCAGAACGAATAATGAGTAACTACTATCCCCCCGTCGGTTTTCATTTCAAGGTGGAAGTGCCTGCACTTTCATCCAATGGTGATGATGTACGCTTCACTGAGGTATCCGGACTATCTGTCGAGATGAAGACTGAAGAGGTGCCTGAAGGAGGAGAGAACAGATTTGCCCAGAAATATCCGGGTGGGGTTAGATACACAGATATAACGCTTAAAAGAGGTTTGCTGATTCAGTCTGAACTGACTGATTGGATAGACCGGTGCATCAACAGCTTTGACATTCAACCCAAAGAGATATTCATCAAACTGCTGAACGAAAATCATGATCCGCTCATTACCTGGCATCTGATCAATGCTTATCCTACAAAATGGTCGGTCAGTGATTTAAATTCATCAAACAATGCAGTTGTGGTGGAATCCCTTCAGCTTACCTATCAGTATTTTACCGTTGATAAATAATAATCTATGCCCGTTATCATTGATGAAGTTGTGATATCTGTCGAAGTTACCAACCAGGATTCTGGAGGTGCCTCTTCAGCCTCTTCCTCACCGGAGGATAGGCAAGCTATTGTGAATGAATGTGTCGAACGCGTGCTTGATATTCTGAAGCAAAAAACTGAACGATAACCATGGACAACAGGGGAACTCTTGAAAAATTGAAGATTCAGGCTTTTACCAAGCCCGATTACTCCGGTACGCCCATTTGCGAGTTCGTGTCGTTTGTGAACCCGAACGAAATCTCGCTGGCATACGAAATGGAGTACGACAGCGCCCAGGGATCGGGTACCACCAACAGCAGGATGAACTTCAAAAAAATGAAGCCCGGTGACCTGTCGCTTACCTTTTTCATTGATGGTACTGGCGCCAATGGAACAGTCGCGGATGTTCAGCAGAAAATCGAACAGTTCCAGACTGTGACAGGCTACAATGGCGATATCCACCGTCCAAATTATCTGAAAGTAGTATGGGGAACCTTGCAGGTAAAGCGTTGCATTCTTAAGAGTGCCTCCATTGCTTACAAGATGTTCAAACCTGACGGAATTCCACTAAGGGCAATCATCACGGCGACATTCACCGACAACTCTGACGACCAGTCGAGGGTGGCCATGGCCCAGGATCATTCGCCCGATTTGACTCATGTCAGAATGGTCAAAGCCGGTAGTACCCTTCCGGGAATGTGCTACGAGATATATGGTGATCCGGCATATTTTCTGGATGTGGCCCGCGCCAACAGAATAGATGATTTTCGTCGGTTAAAGACCGGTACAACTGTTTTTTTTCCACCACTTGAGAAATAGACCATGCCCGAAGTAAGAACATTGCCGATTGCTGCCGAACACCGCGAATTTACTGTTAAAGTGAACGATCAGGTGGTAGAACGCACATATCAGTTGCTTTCGGTCTCCGTGACCAAAGTCGCCGATAAAATTTCTACTGCCCGGTTGGTTTACCTGGATGGTGCCGCTTCTGAAAGCATTTTTAAGGCAAGCAATTCTGAAATGTTCGTACCCGGCAATAATATTGAAATTTTGGCAGGAACAACAAATGATCCGGTCTCACTTTTCAAAGGGATCATCGTACGCCACAGCGTAAAATTGCGTGACGTCTCTGCACCTCAGTTGATTGTCGAATGTAAGCACAAAGCCGTCGGTCTGACGATCGGCCGAAAAAATGCCTACTTCAAAGACAAGACAGATAGCGACATCATGACATCCATTCTTGGGAACGCTCCTGTAACACCGGATGTTGAAACCACTTCAGTCACGCACAAACAAATGGTACAGTACTATGCCACAGACTGGGATTTTCTGCTTACCAGAGCCCAGGCAAACGGGAAAATGGTCTTCACTGAGGATGACACCGTATCAATTAAAGCTCCTGCACTTTCCGGGCGTTCTGTTTGCACCCTTCTGTATGGTGCGACAATCCTGGAAATGGATGCCGAAATCGATGCCCGCTGGCAATACAGTGTCGTGCGGAGTTTTAACTGGGATCCTGCCCAACAAGCCATGGTTGATAGGGATAGCGCAGATCCGGGCACGGTTGCACCAGGAAATCTGGTCAGCAGCGACCTTGCTATAGTGGCCGGACCTACCCATTTACATCTACAGCAAACCTCTCTTCTGGAAACGGAAGCTAAATCATGGGCAGATGCACAGTGGCTCAAATCAAAATTGAGCCAGGTAAATGGCCGGATGAAATGCGAAGGATTCGCAGGTATTAAGCCCGGCGATTTGGTGACGCTAGCAGGAATCGGCGACAGGTTTAATGGTGATGCTTTTGTGACAGGAGTTCGTCAGAGTTATGATCTTCAGGAAGGGTGGAAGACCAATATTCAATTTGGTGGCAACAGCGATTCCCTGGGAGAACAGAATGAAGTGACTGCCCCCAAAGCAGGTGCACTTTTACCTGGAATCAACGGACTCCAGATTGGGATTGTGCTGAGCAATGAGGATCCGGACAACGAATTCAGGGTACAGGTGAAAATGCCGGTGGTCGATCCTTCCGGGGATGGTACCTGGGCGAGAATAGCTTCCCTGGATGCCGGCGACCAGCGCGGATTCTTTTTCAGACCTGAGATAGGGGATGAGGTGGTGCTTGGTTTCTTTGACGACGATCCGCGGCAGGCAGTTATTCTCGGAATGCTCCATTCAAGCGCAAAAGCTGCACCTCTGACAGGTTCTGACGACAACAACGAAAAGATGTACAAAAGTCGGGCAGGAATGAAACTGCACTTTGACGATGATAAAAAAATCATCCTGATAGAAACGCCTGCAGGAAAGAAACTAACACTCGATGAAGATGCCGGCGAATTGAAGATGATGGACGAAAACGGCAACAAAATAGTGATGAGCAGTGACGGAATACTGATAGAAAGCGGTGGCAAGATCGAGATCAAGGCACAACAGGATGTCAGCATAGAGGGGGTCAACGTGGAACAAAAAGCTTCTGCTTCTTTCAAAGCCGAGGGATCGGCTAGCGCCGAAGTGAAGGCTTCCGGCTCACTAACGCTTAAAGGTGCAACAGTCATGATCAATTAATCATTAACCATTAATCGTTAACCATTAACCATTAACCATTAACCATTAACCATTAATCATTAACCATTAATCATTAA
>JBAXED010000029.1:0-41851 GCA_037140615.1 Prolixibacteraceae bacterium | reverse complement strand
CTACACAGCAAATGTTTTGTTGGACGATGGCTGCCCCGTTTTGAAGACAATAATGACCAAAGAAAATGATAGGCTCGTCGGAGGTATAAGGCTCAAAGGAAGGAGCCAGCTCAATGGGAACCTGGTAATCAGGCAAGATAAATTTACTGCCAAAATGAAGTTGCCTAAAAGTTTTGCCTGTAGGATTGCTCCACCAATCGAGGGTAAAGACTTTCCTGCTAAGGCCTTTGCTGCATTTTATGATCAGATCTTTGGGTGTTTTAAATTCAAGCCCTTTCAAAAGTTTATACACGATGGTTGCCATATCGGGGCGTTTTTCGTGCAACTGCCTGAGGAATTTCTTTTTCAAACGGCCTTTTGGCAAGTAATCCTTTAACTTCTCTATTTCACCATCGTTCCAGTAAGCATGAGCTATCCTGATCTCGCCCAGATCAAGAAAGAAAGGCAGGGTTCGCATCCATTTCAAGTGATCAATCCACTCATCAGGAAGGTTCTCAAAAACAGTAAGCGTCTTTTGGATTTGGATTCTGTTTCCAGCAATGTGCCGAGTCATAAAAGTACCGTTATCGTCTTTGATATGGTACAGAATGGAACTATACTCATGATTTCCAAGTATTGCCAAAGCACCTCCTGATTCTACCATGGCTCGAACCATGAGCAATGTCTCTCTGATTTCTGGACCCCTGTTGATAAAGTCACCGACAAATACCGCAGTTCTGGTTGGATGACGCCAAATCCCATCAGTCCGCTTGTATCCCATTTCAGAGAGTAACTTCTTCAACAAAGTAGCATATCCATGAATATCCCCGATGATGTCGTATGCTCTCATACTATGTTTATTAATAGTAAATGGTGATTGTCCAATTTCAATACCTCATGTAAAAGTAAATTTATCGCACGATTTACCAAAAATTATTTTGACAGTGAAAATAAAATACGAAATTGATAAAATATACGCACTATAACTTTCATAAAATCTATGGTTTATATAAGTTTACAGTCAGGGATTTGGATTTACCGGATTATGGGATTTATGGATTAGCATTATTGCTAAAATTTCTAATTAAGCACTAACTGAATTTTAATCAAAAAATAATAACATAAACAATTATAGCAACTTATGAACATTAAAAAAGAAATTTTCGGCCATTGCCCCAAAGGAGAAAAAGTTTTCCTGTACACACTTATCAACCCAAATGGAATTTCCGTGAAAATTACAAACTACGGCGCCATCATCACTGATATTGAAATGGCTGACAAGAAAGGGAAAAAGGAGAACGTGGCATTGGGTTTCAATACTCTGGATGAATATCTTTCGGCCGACTATCTTGCTAATTATCCCTATTTCGGGGCTGTTTGCGGAAGATATTGCAACCGCATCTCCGGAGGAAAATTAAATGTTGAAGGTGTTAATTACCAACTTTTCATCAACAATGGTCCGAACCATCTTCACGGCGGACAAACTGGTTTCGATAAAGTGATTTGGTCGCCCAAGACAATAGAAATGCCCGATTTCGTCGGACTCGAATTTAAGTACCGTAGTGTCCATCTCGAAGAAAACTATCCAGGAAATCTGGATGTCAGCATTTTATACAAACTCACACACAAGAACGAATTGCAAATTGAATATAAGGCGGTTACTGATCGGACAACAGTAGTCAACCTAACGAATCACACCTATTTCAACTTGAATGGAGGCAAAGAAAATATTTTCGATCATCAGCTCCAGATCAATAGCAAAAAACGCACTGTAAACGATTCTAATTTGATCCCAACCGGTGAAATTGCCGATGTAACAAATACCCCTTTTGATTTTTCGGTCGCCAAATCCATTGGAAAAGATATCGGCTTGCTGCAGGATGGTTATGACCTCAATTATCCCCTCGACAATGCCAATAAAAAGATGATTTTTGCAGGCAAACTATCTGAAGAAAGAACGGGCAGATCAGTTTCTGTCTTCACGAACGAGCCTGCAATTCAATTTTACACCGGATACTATATACCGACGGTAGATAACCGCTTTGGCCGTTATAGTGGATTGGCCCTGGAAACCCAGCATTATCCTGATTCGCCGAATCATCCTGCGTTTCCCACTACTTTGTTAAATCCAGGAGAAACCTACAAATCAAAAACTACTTACTTATTCGAAACCCACTAACTATGAAAACACTAATCGAGCTTTTTGAAACGAGTGTTCAGAAATTTCCAGACAATCCTCAACTTTGGGAGAAACTAACGGACAAATATGTTCCCTCAACTTACAAGCAGGTTCAACAATCTGTTTATCAGTTTGGAGCTGGACTTATGGCATTAGGACTGAAAAAAGGTGAACGTGTAGGACTGCTTTCCGAAGGAAGAAATTACTGGCTGATAAGTGAACTTTCGGTCTTGTATTGTGGAGCCATTAATGTTCCGCTTTCGGTCCGTCTGGAGGCATCGGAACTTAAATTCAGACTTGAGCATTCAGGTGCGAAAATGATTATAATTTCCGCCGGACATACTTCTAAACTTGCTGAAATTATTGATCAGCTCCCTTCCCTGGAAAAGGTGATTCTTTTGGATGGAGTTGCCACTCCCGGATCTAAAGAGATCGCCTTAAAAGATGTTATAGACAAAGGAGTAGCCTTTCTGGCGAATGCAGAAAACAAAAAGGCATTTGAACAAGTATGGCATAATATCCAACCCGACGATGTGGCCAATATCTCATATACTTCCGGCACTACAGCGGATCCGAAGGGTATCATGCTCACCCACTACAATTATACAATCAATGTGATACAGGCCAATGGGGTTTTGGATATCACTCCCGACTTCATCACCCTAGCCACTTTACCCTGGGATCACTCTTTTGCGCATACCGCCTGTCTTTACACTTTTATGCTGAAGGGAGCATCTGTTGCATCTATTCAGAATGGGAAGACACCGCTGGAGACACTTCGCAATGTTCCGCAAAATATCCAGGAGATCAAACCTTATATCATGATGAGTGTGCCTGCCTTGTCCAAAAATTTCAGAAAGAATATTGAAAAGGGAATTCAAAGCAAGGGTGCATTCACCGAGAAACTATTCAACCATGCGTTGAAAATAGGCTATGCATACAACGGTGATGGTTGGAATAAGGGCAAGGGGTGGAGAGCGTTGCTTAAACCACAGGTTCTTTTGTACGATAAAATAATATTCTCAAAAATACGAGCCAATTTTGGAGGCAAACTTCAATTTTTTATTGGAGGCGGGGCTTTGCTTGACATTGAATTACAAAGATTCTTCAGCGCCATTGGAATTCCAGTTTTTCAGGGATACGGATTAACTGAGGCGTCCCCGATTATTTCTGCTAATTCGCCATTGGCAGTAAAATTTGGCTCATCCGGAAAAGTTGTTAAAAATCTGGAGTGCAAAATCGTTGACAATGAGAATAATGAACTCCCAACCGGTCAAAAAGGCGAAATCATTGTCAAGGGAGGAAATGTCATGAAAGGATATTGGAACAATCCTAAATCGACCAATGAAACTATCATTGATGGTTGGCTGCATACGGGAGACATGGGATATATTTCCAAAGATAATTACCTCTATGTACTTGGAAGGTTTAAAAGTCTGATGATCGGCAATGATGGTGAAAAGTATAGTCCGGAGGGCATTGAAGAAGCAATTGTCGACCAGTCACCGATCATTGAACAAGCCATGATGTACAACAACCAGAACCCGTATACAGTTGGAATGTTCGTTCCTAATGTGCCTGAAATCACCCGGCAACTGGAAAAACAGGGAATTGTGTTCCATAGCGACGCCGGTTATGAGAAAGTATTGGAAATGATCAAACAGGAGATTGACCAGTACAAAAAAGGCGGAAAATTTGAAAATATGTTCCCCGAAAGGTGGTTGCCATCCTGCATCCTGGTACTGCCTGAGACCTTTACTGAACAGAACCATATGCTAAACAGCACGATGAAGATGGTGAGGGGAAAGATAACAGAGCACTATAGCAAGGAAATTGATTTTCTTTATACTCCTGAGGCAAAGAATATTGTTAATCATGTAAATCTCTCTGCGCTGAAGAAGTGGACAAAATGACACTCATTTATTAAATAGTATCAAAAACCGAAAGTGCTTGCTTTCGGTTTTTTTTGTACTTTTGGGACAGAATCAGGGGTGCCTTAAACATACAGGCTGAGATCAAACCCATCGAACCTGTCCGGGTAATGCCGGAAAGGGAAAATGAAATTCCATTTCAAAAGTATCTCCGTCCTCACATGTTTCACTGCCACGTATGCTGATTGTCAGTAATTTAATTTAGGAACATGAGACTTCTTACGACTATTCAATTCATCAGTTTCCCGAAGATGCATAGATGGATTCCCCGTTTACTATTGTTTATTCTGTTTACAATTTCATTGGGCAACCTCTCAGCACAATACAGTTTGAAAGGGATAGTCAAAAACCCTGAAGGTGAAGTGCTTGCTGGAGCAACAGTACAGATCGCGGATTTAAATAAGATCGCTGCAACTGATAGTGAAGGTTCTTTTAATTTCAATGGATTACAAAAATCTGATTGTTCGCTCATCATCACATTCATAGGATACCGCTCATATCAAGTAAAGCTAGCCCTGAAGCAAGGTGTGAACAAGTTGAATTTCACCCTTGTAAATGCGGAAATTATGACTGAAGATGTCATCGTTTCTGCCACAAGGGCCGGTAACCGGACACCGATGGCTTACACCAATCTTGAAGTGAGTAGTCTCCCCGGAAAACATACAGGTCAGGACCTTCCCTATCTTCTAAGCCTGACGCCATCCCTGGTGGCTACTTCGGATGCCGGTACCGGAATCGGATATACCAATTTCAGAATCCGCGGTAGCGATGCCAACCGGATAAACATGACAGTAAATGGAATTCCACTAAACGATGCAGAATCACATTCAGTCTATTTTGTCGATTTGCCAGACTTTGCTGCCTCAACCGGTAACATACAGGTTCAACGCGGAGTAGGAAGTTCAACAAACGGGGCCGGAGCTTTTGGAGGGACAGTCAATGTTCAGACCAGTAACCTGAATCAGAAGAGTTATGCAGGCTGGAGCATAGCTGCCGGTAGTTTCGGGACTTTAAAAAATACAGTTACGGTAGGTTCCGGGCTCCTGAATGGTAAATTTGTCGTAGAAGCCAGATTGTCAAAAATCAATTCGGATGGGTATGTAGACAGGGCAGCCAGTGACCTACACTCCTTTTACCTTTCTGCAGGATATTTCACTGAGAAGACTCTGCTTAAGGCGATATTTTTCTCCGGAAAAGAAAAAACATACCAGGCATGGAATGGTGTTCCCTCCTCCATGTTGAAAACCAACAGGACATACAATCCATCCGGAATTATCTATGGTACAAATGGCGAAATCTCCTTTTACGACAATGAAACGGACAACTACCAACAAGACCACTATCAGCTTCATTATACCCACCAATTCCTCAATCATTTCAGCGCTAATTTTTCGCTCCATTATACTTATGGAAGAGGTTATTATGAAGAATACCGCCAGAATCAAAACCTGGCAGATTATCGGATGAATCCAACAGTAGCAGGAGATTCTACTTTAAGTGAAACTGATCTGGTACGCAGAAAATGGCTCGACAATGATTTCTATGGGGCCGTTGCTTCCATCAGCTACAAAGAAGATAAAACTGAGTTGATTATTGGTTCAGCATGGAATAATTATGCAGGTGACAATTTCGGGAACGTTATCTGGGCCGGGAATTATGGGAATAACGCCATCAACCACGAATGGTACAGATCCAAAGGGGACAAAAATGATTTCAATTTTTTTGCAAAATTAAATTTCCAATTATCAGATAAGCTATCCTTTTATGCAGATGTTCAATACCGTCATATCAACTATAGAATTACGGGCATAGACGATAATCTAAGAGATCTGACACAAAGTCATCAGTTCGATTTCGTTAATCCCAAGCTAGGGTTTTTCTATACTTTCAACGATCATCAAAACATCTATCTCTCCTATGGGAATGCTCACAGAGAACCCAACCGCAGCAATTACACTGATGCTGATCCGACCAAACCGGCACCCATCCAGGAAAAACTGCACGATTTTGAACTTGGCTACAAAGGAGGTTCCGAACCATATAATTATGGCATCAATCTATATGGAATGATCTACCTGGACCAGCTTATTTTAACTGGACAAATCAACGATGTTGGATCTGCTATCATGACCAATGTTCCAAAAAGCCATCGGATTGGCATTGAATATTCAGGAAAATTGAGGCTTCTGAAGAATTTGTTTTGGGAGCACCATGCAACTCTGAGCAGAAATAAAATTATTGGATTTGTTGAATATGTTGATGATTGGGACCAATGGGGATCGCAGGTTGCACATGACCTCGGCACAACAGACATTGCCTACTCCCCTTCATTGACAGCAGGTAGTAATTTGTGCTGGAAAGCATCAAATGCAATGAATGTCAACTTTCAGTCGACCTACGTCAGCAGGCAATATCTTGATAACACCTCAAACACAGATCGGTCGCTAAATGCATATTTTGTCAGCAACCTGAAATTTGATTTCACACTTGCACAGAAAATGACAAAAAAATGGAGCTTCTTCGCCAGTATCAATAATCTGTTTAATGAAAGGTATGAGTCGAACGGATGGGTTTATTCTTACTACTCCGATGGCTCCAGAAAAAAAGAAGACGGCTTATTCCCGCAAGCAGGAATAAGCTATCTTCTGGGTATGTCGATCGAATTTTAATTTAAATCATCCAATAGAAAGATAGCCATTTTCGGTTATAATGAACTCTTTGCCATCTTTGATACAGTAACCCTTTTTCTCATTTTTGTTGAGACAGTCGCTTGCATTTTGAAGCTTCTCCATTCCATTGCTTTTTAGTGCCTTTGAAATCATGGACGTAGAGAGTCGTGAAACGCTGCTGCTATTGGCCAGAAAAACCGCTGTTGCCAAAAATTTGCGAACCTGATTTGTGGTAACTTTCTTGTCTGATATAAATTGTGACAGCTGGGAATCAGCCTGTTGAACAGTATCTTTAAAACTTGCAACCTTGTTTTTTGCCTTGCTTACTTTAGGCACAAGCTTAACGGCTACTTTTGGATTTCTGCCAAGTTTTGCAGGCTTGTCACTCTTATTTACTTCGGCTACTAAAGATGTTTCTGCTATAGGTGATTTGCGCTCCTTGGCTATCTTAGGAGTTTTTGCAACTTTGATTTTTGGCACTTTTGCGACCTTCTCCTTAACAATTTTAACTTTAGGAACCTTGGCCACTTTTACTTTAGGAACTTTGGCTATTTTCACCTTAGCTATTTTTACCTTCTTTTCTTTTGGCACTTTAGACGCCCTTTTAGTAACAACAGTAGACGCTGTTTCGACAGCCTCATCTAAATTTTCATCTTCTGCTTTCACTTCAATCACATCTTCAACAACATTCTCATTCTCACCCTTTTTATGCGCGGCCAGAAGGGTTGGAATACGGCTAAGTACATTGTTCAACTGTTTTTCAACCCATGCATTATCACCTTTGCAGGAAAAATGCAAATTTTCAAAAGTAAAATCAATTTTAGAAACTCCCATTTTGTTATCTTTTTTAATCTAACTAATTGTTTAATAAAGCAAAAAGAAAAATATATAATACAATGATAGGTAGATTTTACGAATATCGTAGTTAAAATAGTATAAAAACGAATTCCCGTTTATTAAATGATAGCCATATTGTTCCAATATGCTAATTACATGATCATTGCAGCATTAACAAATTGAGCTTCAAAAATGATTCTAGCTTTTCTCAATATCTTTCAGAATCTTTTCTATCTCTTCTTCTGTGTTGTGAAGTTTTTCGCGACACAACGAAACCAGAATGGATAGCCTTTTTACTTTTTCAGATAACTGATCCACATCAGGTTCGTCATTTTCAATCTGCCGAAGGATTTCTTCAATTTCGGTGATAGCTTCTTTGTAGGATAGCCCTTTTTTAATTGTCATCTTTATTATCTTGATTAATTTCTATGATTTTACTCAGGATAGCTCCCTTATAAAAATGAGTTTTGATGGTCTCATCATTTTTCAAAAGAGAGAGGTCTTTGACCAATTTACCTTTCACGGTAGTAATGGAATAGCCCTTCTTTAAAATATTGCCTGGGTCTGACATTATGGCCTTTTGACTTGCCAGATCAATTTTGTGTCTTTCTTTGTTAATATTTCCTTGAGACACTCGTCTGAAAGATTCAAGGAAGAGATCTAATTGCAACCTTTTTCCCTCTATTTCCCTGAGGATTGAAACATCGAGCATATTCTGAGCTGACCTAATTTTTTGGCGATGAACAAAAAAATAGTGGTCCACCAAGAAACCCACTCGCTGCAGCTTTTTACCCAACCTATATTCACTCCCTTGCAGTGCCAGCTTTATCTCCTGTTGAAATCTCCAGGTACGCTGCATCAGCTCGCTTTTCTTCTTCCCAAGCTGACTTCGAACCAAGAGGGAGAGATCTTCCGTCAGATCCTCAAGCCGATTCTTTTCGTCCTCCATTTTGGTTTCAACCAAAGATAGAATCTCCTGCTCCAGAAAGTCTATCTTTTCCTCAAAAGCACCGATACCTTCCAGGATAAATCCGGCTACGGCAGTAGGTGTTTTAAGTCTTGTATGTGCTACCAGATCGACAATGGAATCATCCTTCTCGTGACCAATACCCGTAAGCACAGGCAATGGGAACTGCGTGATGTGATAGGCTATCTTGTAGTTGTCGAAGCAACTTAGGTCAACTTGCGATCCTCCCCCGCGAATGATCACCACCAGATCGAAAAAATCTTCATAGGGATAAATTTTGTCCAGTGCTTCAACAATGGATTCTTCTGCCTGACTTCCCTGCATCAATGCCGGGAAAAGGTGCGTATAAAAATGAAATCCGCCGGGATTATTGTTAAGCTGGTCCATAAAATCCCCATATCCTGCTGCTGACTCTGAAGAAATTATCGCTATCTTCTGAGGAACAAGTGGAAGCTCCAGCTCCTTGTTCATTGTGATCACTCCTTCATCGGTGAGGCGTTGGATGATCTCCCTTCGTTTTCGTGCCTGGTCACCAAGCGTGTATGTAGGATCAATATTCCTGACATTCAGGGAGAAGCCGTACAGTTCATGGAACTCAACAGAAACCTGCATGAGAACTTTGATGCCATCGGTAAGCTGCTGACCGGTAGTGGTCTCAAAAAATGGACGAAGCATTCTGAAAGTATAAGACCAAATAGTAGCCCGGGCCTGCGCCACGATCCGGTCTTCCGATTCGCCCTTTTCAATCAGGGTAAGATAACAATGTCCATTCGAATGGACATTGATCTCTGAGATCTCACCTATCACCCAAACAGGTGCAATAAATCCGGCTGAAAGCACCTTTTTTACCTGGCCATTGAGTTCGGATAAGCTAAATCGCTCGTTCATGAGAAGGCTGAATTGATAAAAATTGAAATAATTGTGTTCCGGATAACCTCTGCGAACATTGTACCAAAGTTACACAATGGGGATCAGAACAACGACAAAACGACGGACTTTTGTTGCGGAAACTTCTTTTTGGCTACTTTTAGCTCAATTTTACACGACATCTTACCATGAAGTTAAAGGGGAAAATAATCAGGATATCCTTTTCAAATTTGATTCCATTTCTGCTAGCCATTGCCACATATTTTCTGGTTGAAGCTGGATCTCAACACCCCGAAAGGATTGAAAAGTATTATTCAAATGCCGTATATCCGGTTTTGGCAACTCTCCTCTCTGCAATAAGCGGAATTTTCCCTTTCTCGATGTGGGATATTTTCTGGTCAATATTTGTTTTTTATGCACTTTATGTTCTGGGTAGAGTGATCTTTCGCAAGATTAAACCGGGCATTTTCCTGCTTCGGACACTTCAGGTGGCGGCAGTGATGTATGCTTTTTTTTACCTCTCCTGGGGATACAATTATTTCAGACAACCCATCGAAAAAAGGCTCAACTGGACCCGGCATATCGAGAAGAAAGACATGTTCCCGACGGTGCTTGATTCTTTGATTTCTAATGCCAATGCAAGTCGCATCGAAATAGCAGAATCTGATTATCCGGCCATCGATAGCCTGGTTGAGGCTTCGTACCGCACTCATGTGTCCTATTTCGGATACAATTATCCCAATGGAAGCAGGCACCCAAAAACCATGCTCTTCACATGGTTCTTTGCCAAGTCGGGTGTCAGTGGATATTTTGGACCATTTTTCAATGAGGTACACCTTAACGGGGTGCTGTTGCCTACTGAATATCCATTTGTTCTGGCCCACGAAAAAGCGCATCAATTCGGCATCTCCGGTGAGGCCGAAGCCAATTTTATGGCTTGGTATATTTGCAGTGAAAGCGGCGATAACAGGCTAAAATACTCTGCCAGCATCCAACTGCTTCAATACTTTTTTGCCGATCCTTTTCACCGTGAAGCCATCAAAGAATTTCTAAAGCGGTTCGATAAAAAAGCCATGGCAGATATCATGGCACAGAGGAATCACTGGAAAGAGCTAAGGAACGAAACCATCGACAAAGCTCAGACTACCGCCAACAATGCTTATCTCAAATCGAACAAAATCCACGAGGGTGTGATGAATTACAACAGCGTGGTCAGGCTAACGATTGAGTGGTATTTAAATTCTGAACAACCCAAATAAATTCAGCTCTGTACTTTAGTTGGTTTGGATTATCTTTATTCCTGAAACTCAACTACGATGAACACACTCAAACTACTGCTGATCTTTTTAGCATTTCATTTATTTCTACCTGCAGGTTCGCTCAAAGCTCAAAGTTCTACAGAGACAATAGAATCAATTTTTATGCATCCTCCCAAAGATTGCTGGCCCCACACACGCTGGTGGTGGCCGGGCAATGCCGGCTCCAAAGAGGAGATTACCCGGGAGCTGGAACAGATGCGCAGTCACGGTATTCGCGGGGTCGAACAAATTTCGATGGATCCGGTTTACGAAAAAGGAAATGTTCCATATCTGTCGGATGAATTTATGGACCTGCTCAGCCATACTGTCAAAGAGGCAAAGCGGCTGGACATGGAGGTTTCTCTCAATTTCGGCGGACCCGGATGGATCATTGGCGGAGAGTTTGTTCCACAGGAGGATCGAAGCAAGGATATGGTCCCCACTTTCGTGGATCTGACCGGACCACATATTTTCTCAGGAAACCTTCCCGACAAACTAACCAAAACGAAAAGATCCTGGGAAGTTTACGCTCCCACCCTGGATGGCCATGAAACCCTGATGGCGGCACTTGCAGCCAGGCTGGACAAATCTGGTAGACTGATTGAAAGTTCCTTAATCGATTTGACGGCCAAGGTAAAAGACAATAAACTGGAATGGAATGTGCCCGAAGGCGATTGGAAATTAATGGCCTTTTGGCTTAAGAAAAACGGAATAGGCAATGCAGTGGACCATTTCAACAAGGGGGCGATGGACCGTTATTGCAACTTTCTTGGTAATAAATTCTATGCTGCATTTGGCGATGAATTCGGGAAAACAGTGGAATCCCTCTTTGCCGACAGTTTCGAATTGCCCAATCTGGCGAGTGGCATGAACTGGTCGACCGGACTGTTTGAGGAGTTCCAAAAAACCTACGGATATGACCTGATCCCCAATCTGCCGGCTATCTGGTATGAGCTTGGTGACAAATCACCCAAAATCAGGTACGATGTCAATGAATTTCTTCACCAGACGGGACTAAATGTCTTTTACAAAAGCTTCCTGGGCTGGTGTGAGGCACACCATATCAAAGGAAGAATCCAGACTTACGGTTTTAATTCTGACAACATCGAATCTGCCGGATTAGCGCACATTCCTGAAATGGAGATTACTGCCGGAGAAAAGGATCAGGCCGACTGGTTTGACACCCGCATCGGTCCGAAGAAATATGTTTCCTCAGGGGCCCATCTTTATGACCGCAAAATTGTTTCGGCTGAGGTCTACACTTTCATCCATTGGGAACGCTACCGTGAAACTCTGGAAGAGCTGAAAATTGCCAGCGATGGATATCTTTTGGCTGGTGCCACAAAATTCTACAACCATGGCTTCAATTTCCTTCCGGAGCAAGAGGTTGCCCATTCAAGGTCCATCCCTTTTGCAGCCTATATCCAGCCTCAGAATGTTTGGTGGAAATACTATCCAAACCTTGCAGAATACATTGCAAGATGCTCTTATTTGCTCAGGCAGGGTGATTTTCAGGCCGATATTGCACTTTATTCGCCATTGGCCAACCAATGGGCCATCAATGTGATCAATCCGCGAAAATGGACACGCGAATTTGAGTGGGGTGATCTTGGCGGATTGATTGTTTCGAATGGTTACGACTATGACCTGATCAATGATGATGTGCTGCAAAACCATGCGACGATTGAAGCAGGCAATATTGCGGTTCAAAAGATGAACTACAAGCTGCTGATCGTTCCCAATGTTGAAACCATTCCGCTTAAAACACTTGAATTCATTGAGCAATATGTGAAACTGGGAGGCAGGGTTCTATTTCTGGAACGTTTGCCGGAAAAATCGACCGGATTGAATAACGCCAGTGATATGGATGCCAAAGTAAAAGTTATCGTATCCCGTCTTTTCAACGAGCCAACAACCAGCGAACCATCCGGGAAGTCGCTCTACGGAATAAAAGAACCCAAAAGCGATCCTACAATCGGATTCGCCTATGGAAAAGGCAAAGTGTACAGGTTGAACAATGTCATTGACAGGCAGATCTGGTGGAACAAGCAAAGTAGCTATCTGGATCCCTTTCTTAAAATTCTGCATAACCGGATACCGCCCGATTTCGGCATTGATTTTATGCATGAAGGGATGCGAAAAAACGAAGGACTGGCTTTTCTACACAGGAAAATTGGAAAATCTGATCTTTATTTTGTCTCAAATATCCAAAACAAATCAAGTTCTATTCCCATAAACTTCAGAACAAAAAACCAGCAGGTCAGGAGATGGAATCCTTACAATGGGACTATCTCACAAGTGCATTTATTCGAAGAAACCGCTGATGGAATAAAAGTTCCTTTGGAATTGGCTCCTTATGAATCGCTGTTTTTGGAATTTGCTCCCGGAAACGCAGAGACTTATGTTTCCAAATCCGATTTCAGTCGGATCCTGACGGTAGGGCAATCCACTGTCACGGCAGAAACTTCCTGCAATGGAAATTTTCAGACAACCTTAGTTAAGAATGGCAAATCTTTGGAGCGAACATCTACCATAACAGATATTCCCGCACCTTTCACGATTTCAGGAGAATGGAAGATGCAATTACAAGGCAAGGAATTCCCATTGTACGAAAAGACGCTTGTTCATTTGGATTCCTGGAGCCACGATGCCGAGACCAGAAATTTTAGCGGAACTGGAACTTACGATATCAATTTCTCTCTTCCTGATAACTGGCTTCGTAAAGACCAGCGAATTCTTCTTGATTTAGGCAGCGTTGGAAACATTGCGGAGGTGTTGATAAATGGGAAAGATGCCGGTATTGTTTGGATGCGCGGACAAAAACCCGATATTACCGCATGGCTAAATAAGGGAGAGAATAATCTGAAAATATTGGTTACGAATACAATGATCAACCGAGTCGCAGCTATGAAAAAACCTTCGCCGATACCCGAATATCTGGTTATCAGATACGGCAGCAAAGACAAACAAACTGAAATTCCCCGCGAATTCGGATTTTCTCCATTGCCTGCTTCGGGATTAATGGGGCCTGTCAGGCTGGAAGTTGCGCGTAAAGTGGCGATAACACTTTAAAAGTTGAGAACTGAGAGTTGAGAACTGAGAGTTGAGAGTTGAGAACTGAGAGTTGAGAGTGGGGAAATGCCCGATCCCCGAGCGAAGCCGAGGGGGGTAAGAGTTTCAAAGTACTTTAGTTCACTTTAGTCACTTTAGTTCACTTTAGTCACTTTAGATCACTTTCTCAGGGCACTTTTGGTTCCGGAATCTTGCCTTTTAGTCCATCGTACTTTTTAAACTCCTTCAGCTGGAGCGAATCGATGGCGCCACCATTGAGAATCTCGCCTTTGGCATATTTGACTTCGTATTTAAGTTTACCAGTCTTGTCATAAATTTTCCAGGGACCATCCGAAAGGTCATCGCTGTAGCTTCCTTCAGTCATTTTTGAACCGTTCTCATCGTAAAAAATGGCCAATCCGTTCTTTTTGCCTTCTGTGAACGAAATCAGATTTCTTTTAATTCCGGATGGATAGTACTCGATACAAGTACCATCTGGAAGATTATTTTTTAACTCCTTTTCCCACATTATTTTTCCCTGTTCGTCGAATCCTTGCGCCTTTCCGGTTTTCTTTCCAAGAACATAGTTTTCGGTTAATACCAAATTCTCACCACTGAAAAAATTCCATGAACTGTCACGAAGTGTGCCCTCAAACACCCCTTTGGCGTAGAGTTTTCCCTCCTCATCGAAAAGTGAAGCAAAAACCCTCTCTGAATTGGGCCGGTAGCTCATTAAGGCCTTGATTTTGCCGTTCTCGTGGTATCTTTTCCAGTCGCCAACAGGTTTATTGCGATCGAAAGTTCCTTCATATTTCAGGCTTCCACCGGGATATTTGCTCACCCATTTCCCCTGCTTCAAGCCATTGGCATCCGTTTTATTAACAGTTGTTTGCGAGAAGCACATGATCGAGCCTAAAAGGAAAACAAAAAGTAGAAATATTTTTCTCATTCCATTCATTCTTTCAACAAAGGTATCGAAATCTTATACTATCCATAGAAATTAATTTAATTTTGAGTTGTCAGTCCTCATCATTTTCTTAGCGGGATTATTCAAAATTAAAAACTGCTCTACTTGAAAATTGCCAAACACCTTGCTTGTCTTGTCCTCTCAGTGGTAATCTGCACTGGTTACTTATTGGGACAGCCGATAAAACCAAATGTCGGGAAATCCGATACCGCACAAGATATCCATACGGTTCTCTTCTTCACTGAAGGTTGGGAATTTTCGCTCCCGGTATTGGAATTGGGTAGTAGCCGAAGGTTAATCTGCAAATTTGACCTGTTTGCCAGGGATCCTAAAAACTATCGCTACACCATTGTTCATTGTGATGCAGACTGGAATCCATCAAGACTGGTCACATCTGAATACCTCGAAGGTTTTGCAGATAATACCATCAACGATTATGACTTTTCAATTAATACCACCGTCCCTTATATAAACTACAGGCTCGTACTTCCCAATGAGAATGTGTTGATCCGGCTTTCCGGTAATTATCTTTTAAAAGTATGGGAGGATGGTAAGAAAGATCAACCGGTGCTGATAAAACCCTTTTATGTAACAGAGAAAGAGGTGGAGATTACAGGTGAAGTTCAAAAAGCCACTTATGAAGGATACAGCGGAGCAAGTCAGCAGATGACTTTTGCGGTTAATTATCCGGGATTTCCAATATCGGATCCATTAAACGAAATCAAGACGGTCGTCATGCAGAATTCCAGAAGTGACAACCGGCTCATTCAATTGAAACCGACTTTCATCAGACAAAATCAACTGGTATTCGAAGATAAGATTAATCCTTTCAGGGGAGGAAACGAGTTTAGAAATTTCAATGCAAAAAACCTGCAGACCAATGGAATGGGGATCAGAGCCATCGAATTTCGCGATCCTTACTATTTTCTTTTTCTGGAAACTGATCAGTCAAGGCGGAATGAGCAGTACCTTACCCGAAATGATCTAAATGGAAGCTTCCTTGTAAAAAATGACCGGGTATCGGATAGTGATCTTGAATCGGATTATATCTATGTTCACTTCTCACTAGCCCCCCCCGATCTCGTCTCCAACGACCAGATCTTCATTTTCGGGGCACTTACCGACTGGCAGTGCCTTCCGGGCAATCAAATGATCTACCAACCGGACACCAAACTTTATGAGGCAGATCTTCTTTTAAAACAGGGCTTTTACGACTACCAATATGTGATCATCAACAAGGATACCAAGGCTATTGATGCCACTTTCATGGAAGGGAGTCATGTCGAAACCGAAAACAATTACCACATTTTTGTTTACTACCGTGGATTCTCATCCAGGTATGACAGGCTGATCGGGTATCGAATGATCAATTCTATAAACAGATAATCCGGACCGTTCAATCTTCTGTCGGAAGCAAATGTTCCCGACTTTGGGCGTACAAAATCCTGATCATGGTTGGCAAAACGATCAGGAGCATCGGCATCGCCACCAAGAACCCGCCAATAATAGCAATGGCAAGTGGCTGGTGCATCTGAGCACCGGCTCCGATTCCAAGCGCAATGGGCATCAGTGCAATGATTGCCCCAAGTGCTGTCATCAGTTTTGGACGAAGACGGGTCGAAATGGCATAAACGATCGAATCATCAACATTCATCTTCAGCCTTGCTTCCTTAAACTGAAGGAAGGTAAAAATGGCGTTTTCGCCAATAATCCCGACAATCATGATAAGGCCTGTATAACTGCCAACATTCAATGGCGTATTGGTGAGAAATAGCGCAAGATAGCTGCCCGAAATTCCCAGTACCGCGATCAACAAAATGGTAAATGCGATTCTAAACTCCTTGAACAAAGCCAGAATGACACAAAAAACCAAAAGGCTGGCCGAAATTAGAATGATCAGTAACTCATCAAAAGATTTTTGCTGTTCTGCAAATGAGCCTCCATAAACTATACTGTATCCCTGAGGCAGACTGATTTGGGCTGACACTTTGTTCTGTATCTCCTTGATGGCACTGCCAAGGTCGCGTTGATTCAGTCTGGCCGTCACAACCCCCATGTTTTGCAGGTTTTCCCTGTTGATCTCTGCATCTCCGGCAATCAGCTTCACATTAGCCAATTGCTCTATCGGCCTTAACTTTCCGTTTGGCATGGATATCTGAAGATTCCGGATGTCATTTACATTCAATGTTTTGTTACCAGGATAGAGCAGTCGGATGTTGGTAAATTGTTCCCGATCCTGGATGGTGCCGACAATGTTTCCCTCCAGAGCCGTCTGAAGCTGGTATTGCAAATTGGCCGAGGTGATGCCAAATTGTGAGAGTTTGGCATTGTCGGGCAAAATATTGACATAAGGTCCGGCAATAATTATCCCATTCGAAACATCTTCGACACCATCAGTTTCGGAGACAATGGATGAAATTTTTTCTGAGAGCTCCTCCAGCTTTTTACGGTCATTGCCAAAAATTTTCACTTCAACCGGCTGAACGGATTCCATCAGGTCGCCAAGCATATCTCCTATCACCTGACCGAAATCGATCCTCAGAGCCGGCTGTGATGCTTCCACTTTGATTCTGATTTCATCAATAACCTCTTCAGTGGATTTATCACGGCTTTTTTTCAATTGGATGAGGTAATCTCCGTCATTGGGTTCTGTGATAAAAAAGCCCATCTGCGTACCTGTACGGCGCGAGTAGGTCTGTATTTCAGGTATTGTTACCAGTATTTTTTCAACCTCCTTCAATATTCTGTCCGTTTCTTCCAATGAAGTTCCGGGAGGTGATTTGTAATCCAGCACAATGCTTCCCTCATCCATTTCGGGCAGGAAGCCGGTCTGCAAACGCGGATAGATCATGAAAACAGAAACCAGCATCAGTCCCATGAAAGCCAGGCTGATTACAGGCCGGTGAATAAAATAGCTCACCCACCGCTGGGTTTTAACACTGTGGGATTTTTCTTTAACAATTCTTCGGGGAGCCTTTTCTGATCCTGGCGTCAGAAGCAGGTAAATGACCGGTAGCGCCATCCAGGTTACAATAAACGAACAGACCAGCGTGACGATCATGGCATTGGTCATCACCTTGAAATAGGCACCTGCAACCCCTGTCATCAAAAGAAATGGCAGAAAAATAACGATGGTGCTCAAGGAGGAACCAACCATGGCGGGAAACAAAAAGCCAATGGCCTTCTTGACCAGAGTGGCAGATTTTTCGGCAGGATGTTCCTCATGCGTTCGCTGGATTTGTTCGACCACGACAATAGCATCATCGATGATCAGCCCAATTGCAGCGGCAATGGCACCCAGCGTCATAATGTTGAGCGTCTGCCCCATCGAATAGAGCACGATCAATGTAAGGCAGATCGTAACCGGGATCGTCAGCAAAATGGTGGCACTTGCCTTCAGGGACCGCAGGAAAAGAATGGCAACGAGCATGGCAAGGATCAATCCGATCCACAAACTATCGGTGACACTCCGGATGGAGTCATTTACAAAGTCAGCCTGAACATAATATGGTTTGATGACGATATCCGGAGGCAAAGTGAGCTGAAGATCCTTCAGCTTTTGCTCCATCTGTTTGGTTAAATCAATCAAGTTGGCATTTGGTTGCTTGATCACCGCAATGAGAAGGCTCTCTTTCCCGTTCGCATTGATTTTGATGTATTCCTTGGCCTCTCTGATCTCAACTGTTGCAATCTCCTTCATCAGGATCACCCTTTTGCCGGTATTGCTGACCACCAGATTCTCAAGCTCCGTTTTATTTCTGCCAAGCGCATCCGTGATGGTCAGATAGAGCATCCGGTAGTCACTTAGATAACCGTTTGAGCGTACAAAACCCGTTTCGCTCAACGTATTCCGTATGATCTCAGGAGTCAGTCCCAATGAGCTGATTTTCGAGATGTTAAGCTCAACCCAATACTCTTTCTCTTTTCCACCAATGATCCTAATTTCTGAAACTCCCTGGACCTGGGAGAGGAATGGTTTGATCGTAAAATTGGCGAGGTATTTTAATTCAATTGGAGAGCGTCCTTTCCCTTCAAGCGTATATCCGATAATGGGAAGTATGGATGGGTTCATTCTTTCGACTGCAATCTGAAGATCTGCAGGAAGTGAAGAACGTATCTCGGCAATTTTTGATTCAACGCGCTGCTGACTGAGGTTGATATCCGTCTTCCAGTCCATGAAGGCAGAAATCTCACACGATCCACGGGTAGTGCTGCTTCTCAGAACCTGAAGATCAGGAACTTTTTTTATGGCAAGCTCAAGCGGACGGGTCACAGTCATCATCATCTGGTCGACGGGTTGCTGTCCGGCATCTGCAATAATTTTGATCTTTGGGAAGGTAATCTCAGGGAACAAAGAGGTTTGAAGGATGCTGTAGGTGAATCCTCCACCCATCAGAATCAATGCGATGACAACGGTGAGCGCATTTTTATGCGCGGTGAAAAAACTTTTCATCTGTTTACAATTTGTTTTTTAATTGCCAGATGGAATACCCACACATTCATTTTCGGTTGCTGCAAGAATTTTCTCATGGGTATTTCATGCGTATGTCATTTTTCGATGACTACTTTAGCCGTATCCGGCAATCCATAATTACCGGTTAGTAGTATTTGCTGATCAACCGTGAAATGAGGGGATACAATTTCAACACTATCTCCGGCCTCAATCCCCTTAACAACGGGAACCTTAATCGCTGTCTCTTTGTCACTCATCAGCATAACCCAAAACTGACCCTGTATTTCATCTGTCAAAAGGGCTGCTTTGGGAAGTATCAAGGCATTCGAACTCAACTTTTTCACAAACTGTACTTTGGCAACCAGATTCTCCGGGATCTGTCCGCCATGATCAATCCTGATGATGTAACTCTGTGTCTGAGATTGCGCATCCATGGAAGGCATAGAATTGGTTACAATGCCCTTCAATTGTTTTCCATCCGGCAATGTCAGCAGTACAGTTTTATTCAAATGAAGAAATGGCAAAAGCTCATATGGCAGTTCAAGGAGGAAAACCAAACTCTTGCTGTCGCCAATAGTTGCTAGCACTTCACCATCCTGGACATAGTCGCCATCCCGGTAGGTAAGTTGCAAGATGAATCCATTGCCTGGAGCGTTTATCTGAATTTTGCCATTAAAATGGAGCATGCTATCCAGCTTGTCGACAGTATTCCCTAAGCTCTTAGACTCTTTTGAGCGAACAACGAATAATTTTTCTCCTTTTGAGATTGGCTGCCCCGGACTTATGGTCATCTCCTGCAAATATCCGTTGGCCGTTGATTTTATGGTTGTTTTCAGCAAAAACTGAGAGATGGCATTCAATTCGACTGTTTCGTTCAATGTACCAATTTTCACTGTGGTAATCGTCACTGGAACCCTCCCTTCAGATTGTACCTCCGCCGAAGGGCTTTTCCCAAAATGACAGGAAACGATCAGTCCTGAAATGAGCAAAGAAGTAAATAATTGAATTCGCATGGATTTCTATCTTTTTAGTTGTTGCTATTTTTCCCTGCACCAATAGTTAAGCTGATTAATGAGCTGATAATTTTCAAGACGGTTCTGAATCAACAAATTCCTGGAAGTAAGCAGACTGGAGATGGCAATGAAATATTCGGTTACATTCACTTCGCCTGTTTGAAAAAGTTTGCCGTTGGCTTCCACAAGTGCCTGAGAGTAAGCAATTTGTTTATCAATATTCATTTTATATTTCTGATTATCTGATAATTGCAACAATAACTGATTAATCTGCTGTCGATATTGTTTGGCGAAAAATTCACTGTAGGTTCGCCTGGTTTGTTCTGAAAGGGCAATCTGGTCGTGCTGCATCTTTTTCTGTCGACCGTCGTAGATGGGAATAGACAGATTTAATCCGAAGTTGGGCCCAAAATTTTTCCAGGGTTGGTAAACAAGAGAAGAATTGTAACTAACATCGCCGAATAGGTTCAATTTTGGTTGATAGTTAAAATCAATCTGCTTCCTGGCAGTAGATAGGCTAAGACTATCAATCACAAACTGCTGGTAAAAGATGGAGTGCTGAAGTTCAGGCAATTTTTCAAGTGTCAGGGCTGGATCATACAGCAAAAAAACCGTTGAATCAACTTCTCCGCATAAATAATTCAACGATCTGAATCCATTCCTGTATTGATTTCGGACTTGCACCAGTTGCAATTCCTGTTGTTGTATCAGAACTTCAAAAGTTAGAAAGTCTGTCTGTTTGTAAACGCCTGTTGAAGTTAGCTTTTTAAAGAGTATCTCCTCTTTGCGCATCAAATTGAGAAGTTCTCCGTAAAAATTCACTTGTTGCAATAGTCCGAAGACGGCAATATATTGATCTGTGACATTTCTCTTAAGATCCTGTTCTGATATTTTCGCAGGATTGAGAATGGAACTCTTTTGTAGCTCGACAGTATGAAGCTGGTTCTGCAGATTTCCGGCGCTGATAACTTCTTTGGAGACCGAGAGTGCTGCAAAAATATTCGCTCCATTGGTAATTGCCTCATCTTGTCCAACTCCCTTTATTACAGGCGCATAGCTATTGTTGCTAACTGCATTGACCTGAGTTCCCAAACCAGCACGCAACCGAAGACTATCTATCCGGTTGGACTCCAACTTATTTTGATATTCCTTGAGCAAAGGGGAATTCTGATTTGCCAGCTTCAAAAAATAATCGAGGGTCCTGTTTTGTGCACTTCCGGCAAGGAGGATAAAGGATAAAAAAAATGTGGAAACGATTGATTTGATCATTTCTCCGGGGATCTTTTTAAATTATTCAGCTAAATTCCAGCTTGTTTATTTTCAGCAACTTTGACAATATTACTAATATTTGGTTTAATCTGAAACCTGCAGAAATTGATGAAGGCGATTCTTGTCTTTAATCCGGTATTTCTAAGACCAGGCTATAATTTGACCCTCAGCGAATCCAGAATTGTGGCTTGTATTTTTTCGGGGCCATCATCCGTTAAATCAAATATGTATACATCGCCGATTCTCCATTTTTTGATTACCTGACTCACAAGGCTTTTCCTCACAACCCAAATCTGTGGAATCGGAAAGTTGGAACAGAGTTCTTCGATGGCTGTTGCCCAGCCCTGGTCTTTCAACTCCAGCGGACCAATTTCATCAATCACGACTAGGTCTTTACCAAGAAGGCTCGAAGGATCCAGGATTCTTTTCCCAGATTCAATGGCCTCTGGATTAAAAAAATATCGGCCTGTGCTTGGCCAACCTTCTGTATGGGCAGTCTGGCACAAAACTATGGACTTCGAAGTTCCCAGTTCAACCAATTGAAATCCGAGGCGCCTCGAGCCTTCATCGATGCCAACCGAGAGAAATCCCCCCAGACGAACACCTTTTTCATGCAACGAGAGTGACAGTTCTCTGGCAATGGTTGTCTTTCCTCCACCTACATATCCTGTGAGTACAAAAACGGTTGGCAGATTTTTTTGCTCATTGTTAAATATTTCAACCAGATTCTGAGAGGTATTGAGCAAATGTGAAGTCAGGGAAACCGGATTAAGAATGCTTTGTTTTGAATTTGAAAGAGAGGAAATCAAATCTGGAAGAACGCCAAAGGCAAGTGTCAGTGATTGGTACAAATTTGACAATCCCCTTTTATACAGGACGGTTTTGACCAGTGGATTCTTTAACTCCACACTAATTGCAGCGAATCCGATGATAAGCAAGATGGCTCTTGCAATCATTTTTAATCCGATGATCCATCCGCTCTCGCCTGCTGGATTGTTCATTTTTAGAACATCTGAGATGAGAACGGCGGCCGCGAAAATGATGAAGAATTGGACTAAAACGGCAGGCTTTTTCAAACGATGAATGGATGCAGGATATCTGAGAAGACAAGCTAAAATATATAAAGTGGAAATGGTGATTGAGGGTAAATAAAAATTCAGATTGAGCAGCCACAGAATCAGGAATAGGATGAACAAATGAAAGGAAATAAAGACAACAGCATACCTCTGCTGCCCTGCTGTCCTCAAAGTATTTTTCTCGTTCCTCATTAATATTCCCTGAGTGGAATCAAATGAAGTGTTCGATGTCAGAAAATTTCTCCCAACTAAGAATCCGGCGATAGCCGAAAATATTCCAATCAACATATAGAATGCTGCCAGGACTCCTATCATGTCAATTGCTTTTATTCCGGAGGCATTTAATTGATTAACAGCATATTGATAAAGGGAATCAAGTATTCGAATAAGGTCAAAACCATAAAGGATCAACAATGTGAAGAATTTATGGACAATGGCACTAACCGCCGTGAAGGCACCGGCTACACTTGTTCCGACCAGGTTTCTTCCAAGTACAATCAAAACTAATTCAAACAACAATGCTTCTGATATGATTCCAACCATTGGGCCGATGATCACTGCACTGGGCGAAATGGATTTCATCAGCGCACAAATAATTCCGGCGCGCCAGATTATTCCATTTTCTTTCCAAATTCGGGAAAAAGCAGAAAGCAGAAAAATGGCGAAAGCAGTAAGGATAGTCCCCGACAGAGGGACCTGCAGATTGTGAAGAAAACTACCTGCGACAATCTCCACAGAAGCCCATAAACTTCCTACGACCGTAGCTTTCAGCCAAATTGGGTTTAATGGCGAATGCCTGATCAATTCCATGGAAGATTTATCAAATTTCAGCAGCCTCCGCCAGATGATGCAGCAGGGGCTTTGCGTGTAATGGTAATTTTCTCACTTGTTTTCGGGACAACTGAAACGCTGGTATTCTTACTCTCGCCAGTAAAATACTGTCGAGCAGCAGTCCGGAAATTGATTAGGTCAATTTCAGAAGAGGAAGCGGTCGCAGAAGCGGTTTGTTCTTTGAGGATTGTATTGGTCCATTCGTTAAATCCGCCTTTCATCATGTATATTCTAGACGAAGGAAAACGGACGTCTATTAGCTGGATCATATCTCGTGTAATATCCTCATTGGCATACAACACTTTATCTTTCCCTTGTTGGCTAAATATTTCGACTGATGACAAACACACAAGGGAATCTGGATGGATATTTATTGCTCCCGTTAATGCGAATTTCTTGAATTGACCGGCATCTCGTAAGTCGACAAGCAAAAGGGTCGGGTCGTTCTCAATGATCCTATGTGCTATTTGATCAACTGTCAGATATCTTGATTTTTCGGCAATAGCACTGATCGGTTTTTTGGAATCAACCTCTTTTTTATTCTCCTTTTTGGGGAGGATTACCAAGGCCAGAGCAAGTATGACAAGAAGCATTGAGAGAATCGTGTATTTTCTTTCCATGGTTTGATCAGTTAATATTCTATTTTTTTCACCTTCCCTTGTACCCATCCGGCTCCGTAAAACATGCCAATTGCCAAGATGACAAGGATAAAAGTAAATAATTCCGGAGAGATTCCGAAAACAGTATTGATCATCTTAGCTCCTTGCGAGCCGCTGTAATACATATTCTCCCACAATGGAAAAGTTTCAGAAAATAGAAATACCCCGATAAACATTCCTCCAAGGAATGCCAGGCCATCCAGACGTCCGATTGCGGCTGCGCATACGCTGGTACCGGGGCAAAAACCACCCATGGCAAAACCAATTCCCATGATGATTCCGCCAACAATTGCGGATGTCATGAAAGTAGGTTGAATGTACAAAAGACTGTAATCCAAAAGTCCGAGGTAGTTGAGATAAAGCAAGCCCAAAGAGGCAACTATAGCTGCGGTGAAGAATACTTTGACAACAACAAAATCGTAGCCAAAAAAAGTACCGATTATCTTGCGAGAAGATGAGAAACCTGAAGACTCGAGGGCAAAACCAAATCCCATTCCCAGAAAAAGGGCAAATATATTATCCCACGCCGGGGAGATTAATCCAGATGATATGATAGGTCCTATCATGATGTTTATTATTGATGGTTTAAATCCAGTTTTTTCTAAAAATCCAGGCTGCGATAAATGCTGTTCCGAAGATTGCAATCATGGTAATATATCCGCCAAGGGATAAAACGGCCATTCCACTTAGTGCAGCTCCACTTGTGCAGCCCTTTGCAAGTTGCGAACCAAAACCAAAAATCAGTCCGCCGGAAATCGCAAAAATAAGCCTGCGACGCGAAGTAATCTTTGGAGAATGTTCAACCTTGAATTTCAATCTGTTAAAAACAAGTCCTGAAAGAAAGGCACCTACCAAAGCTCCTATCACCTCATAGACAAGCCAATTGTTCATTGGCTTCCGATCACCTCCTGCGAATTGCGAATAATAAGATGATTTTTCAACATGCTGTGGTGCCACCAGATTCACAGTTGCCGCCACTGTATTTTTTACTGCTCCACTTGCGCCGAGTCCTCTTCCCGAAAGATAGAAGGAAAGCAGCAGCACTGTTCCCAATATCACACCTCCTAAATAGGGATTAAGATAGAATGAACCGTCATTTTTTATTTTTCCCATCACCATTTTTTTTGTTTAAAATCCGTCAATACAAATATCTGGTAATCTGACCAGCTTCGACAATCAAAAACCTGAAGATTAGTCCGCCAACCAGAATTAATATTGCCGGAATAACAACGGGAACTTTGATTCCCCTCAACTCTAAAATCTCAAGTAATGCAGGGAATAAAAGCCCAAGAACAACTACAAAAGTAAAAAATGGGGCAGTGAAACTTCCTCCTAAAAATAGGTTTACTGCATTAATTTGCGCTTCTGATCCTGCTTTAAATCCCATAAACAAGTGGGTAATAAAGAATAATTCGATCACGATAAGCAGGATGTCAATTCGGCTCATTATCTTCCTTTCCTTATGATCCTTGCTAATCAGAAGGATCACAGCTGCTCCGGTCGACATGCCGGAAACCAAAAAGAGCGGACCCAAAATGGATGTATTCCACAAAGGCCTTGCGTTGAATGCTGAGAGTAAAATGCCGGTATAGATTCCCAAAATAACAGCATAGATGGTCATTGGCCAGGCGATAAGTATCCTGTTTTTAATTACCCATGCTTCAAATGTCTTAAGGAATTTGAATTTCCAGTCCCAATTGGGGAAAATCTCAGTAAGGTAACTGGCAGACCAGATAATGGATATTGGAGTCATAATCATCAATACCCAGGCTCCCCATCCCATGGGCGATTCAAGTCGGATTGTGGTATAAAGCTGCCAGAACCAAAGTTTGTGCTTCAAATCCAAAAATAGCAGGAACAGTCCAAGCATTAAGGCAAAAGGAGCAAGCATCGGTGCTTTTTTGACAGTGGTGGCCATCTTACTTTCTTTACCCATAATGGTGAAAACCCCTGCAAAAAAGAGAATCCCTGCAGCTAATCCACCCAGGAAAAGGTAACTAGGAATCTGCCAGTGCCAAATGTTCAGATAAGGGTCAATATTCGGGATATTACGCCCGCTTACGAATAATTCTTCCTTCATGCGTTTAAAATTTTACCAGTTATAAGAGATAAAATATTTGCGGCTTTGTGCCGGCTTCAGGAGCGAGGGATTTGTATTTCCTGTTCTTCAGAATATTTATTATCCTGGAATTTGAATCGTCGATATCTCCGAAATAGATGCATTTGGTGGGGCACACACTCACGCAGGCCGGATCCAATCCTTCGCGAACCCGATGTATGCAAAACGTACATTTATCAACGTACCCATCCGGATGGGAATATCGGGCCTCATACGGGCAGGACTCGATACAGGCGCCGCAGCCGATACATTTATTGTGCTCAACCAGAACGATGCCACCCTCTTCAAAATGGCTGGCTCCCGTGGGACAGCAGCGAACGCAGGGTGAATTCGCGCAATGGTTGCATCGTTCAGACCGCAACTCTATGCTTACATTGGGATAAGTTCCGTCGACTACTTCTTTAACCCAATCACGACAAAAGCCCAAAGGAACGTTGTTTTCGGTCTGACAGGCAACCACACAATCGCTGCATCCGACGCATTTCCGCGTATCTAATGCCATCGCATATCTCATAGTTTAACCCCCTTCTTTGGTTCGGTTTTAATAAAAGTGACAAAATTTCCACGCATGCCGGTTCCTCCCATAATCGGATCTGTTGCCACCCGGGTTATCAATTCAGTGTCATTTACGCCACGTCCAAAAGCATAGGTCAACGGTTTGTGGTGATGACCAAATCCATGGACGATGTAAATAGAATCCCATCTGATTCGTTCTGTAATGCGGACTTTAACAGAGAAGTTGGAAACAACACCATCCTGATTCTTCAGCCAGACATGCTGATCTTTCCTTAATCCCCATATTTCTGCAACCTGCGGATTTACCCAAACTGAATTTTCCGGCATCAGTGCCACCAAATTTCGGTTGTTGGCTGTTCTACTGAAAGTATGCATGGGTGCCCGACCATATATCAGCCGGTAATACCCATCTTCGGGTTGCGGATGAGGTGTGTAGACAGGCATTGAATCAAAACCTGCAGACTTCAGTTCCATCGAGTTTAGCTGAATTTTACCGGATTCTGTCTTGAATTTGTAATCCGCTCCCGGTTCAATATAAACAGGAGTTTTCCTTGGGTATTTTTTTAGTCCGATTCGTTCCATTTCCGTGAGTGATGAACCCACTTGTTTGAGTTGCCAATCAAGCACTTCCTTGAAATCTTTGTAGTTATAAAAAGTTCCTAGACCAAGCTTTTCGCCGATCTGTTTCGAAATCCACCAGGCAGGTTTCGTCTCATATTGTGGTTCAACAGCAGGCATTCTAAGAGCTAATGTTGGCTCACGATGCGACGTTGCACGCAAGTCATCATGCCTTTCAAGATAAGTACATTCGGGTAAAACCACATCTGCATAACCGGTAATTTCCATGGGCATGGTGTCAACGACAACCAATAGATCAAGAGATTGCATGGCATCCATCAACAGTTTTTTCAATGGTATCGCAACCACAAGATTGGTTCCGGAGACGATCCAGCCTTTAATTAAATGCTCTTTACCTGGTCCGGGAATAGATGCTTCAATGATCGTATTGGTCACCGCTTCTTTGGCAAAAGGATATCTGCCTGTAAGCGTGTCCTGCCACGACCAGGCAGGTTTTGGATACACCGGACGCGGAAATTCAGGGATCTTTATGCCTTCTTTAAAGAATATCCCACCCCTGCTACCCCATGAACCCAACAATCCGTTCAATATGGCAATTGCTCTGGAGCGTTGCACATCATCGCCATACCAGGTTGTGTGCCTACCGGGATGAATAATCACTGACGGTGCCGCATTGGCCATTTCCCGTGCTGTATGCCGGATCAATTCGGGTTTGATGGTCGTGATTCCATAAGCCCATTCCGGGGTAAACGTTTTTACATGTTCCTTCAGTTCATTAAGGCCTTCAGCATATTTGGACACATATTCCTTGTTGTACAAATCATCATATATAAGCACGTGGATCCATGCCAACAAGAGCGCAATATCTGTCGAAGGTTTTATCGGCAACCAATATTTGGATTTACTTGCAGCGGTCGACAGTCGTGGATCGACCGTTATGATGACAGCTCCGTGGTCAATTGCTTCAGACATTTCCTGCACCTGACCGTTGTGCATGTTCTCACCAAGATGTGAGCCAATCAACACCAGGCATTGTGTATCGCGGATATCCGTAACTTCCGGACTACTAACCGATTCGCCAAACGTGAGCTCGAAACCGGTGTCCCGAGGACCGCGGCATTGGGCAAAAGATGGTGCTGCCACATTGTTGGAACCAAATGCATTGAGCAAATGAGTAAAATATTTCCCTGAACTCCCGTGGTTAAACAATGCCATACTCTCAGGACCGTGCTTGGCAGCAATTTCCTTCATTTTGAGTGCCACGAAATCAAGGGCTTCTTCCCAACTGGCTTCCCTGTATGACTGTTCTCCATTTTTTGTCACTCGAATCAGCGGCTTCTTCAGCCTGTCGGGATCAGAAAACATGCCGACACCGCCGGTTCCCCTGGGGCAAAGACGGCCATTGCACTGCGGATCATCTAAATTTCCAATTATCTTTTGAATTGTACCTTCTTGAGTAACATAAGCCCATCCGGCACATTTCCAGAAACAAACCTCACAATAAGTTGGAACTATCCGCAATCCAGTTCCTTGTTTCATCTCACTGTTTGTCGAACTTCCAACAGCCCAGTTTGCCACACCTCCGGTTAAGGCTGTGGCTCCCAGACCAAGCGCACCTATTTTGATAAATTTTCTCCTCGTATGCATTCTGCTGATATTTAGAGTTTTCCGAAATATTTCAGGATCTGATCAGCCTGAAAATGGACTATCAAATTCAAAAGTAAGTGATTATAAGATGATTAACAAATTGACCAAAATATTCAAATATTTGTAAAACACAGAAAGTCAATAATATAAAGATTGATAGACTTAATCTATTAATTATTAATTACGTAACTAATTAAATATCAATAAATTAAAATTATCATCGAAATAGACAGATATTTAGAGATGAAGCACTATCTGCTTAGATATCATTGATATACACAATCAATAAAGTTGTCACTTTAAATCATGTCGTCAGACATATTAAAACATGACGCAAAGCATTTTTTGAAATTTGTCTTCCCTCCACACAGAAATAAAATGTCGTAGCTTTGGTTTTCCGAATAACTTATCAGATGCGAAAACCTCAAGTGGTATCCCGAAAAATATTTTTGCGCGTACTGGCAGGTTTGATTACAGGCTTATTCCTTTGGATCTGGTACCGGATCGACAAATTTCAGTTCAAAAAGGATAGTCAATTGGAATTCAGGCACAATGATGATATCTCAATAGGCCTAAGTTACTTCGGGAAGTACTATCTCTTTCGAGATGAAAAATCCATAAAAGCATTTTCGACTACTTGTACACATGCCGGATGCCGGATCGGCAAAACAAATTCATCGGTGCTTCAATGTGGGTGCCATGGATCGCAATTCGAGGCATCAAGCGGCATTCCATTGAGGGGGCCAGCCTACAAACCACTGCAAAAACTTGACTGCCAATTTGACTCCAAATCCGGTCAATGGATTGTAAGAATATAGCCAGATATGAAGTTAAGTGATAAATAATTAATAATGTGGTACTTTTTTCTTCGCGGACCTGGTGGGCTTTGCGTGAAAACTTTAAGAAAATAAGTTTAGAAGCAACAAATAATGAATTGGTACAAACTTCAAAAGTTTGAATTTCTGGATACTGCCGGATGGATTGCAACCACCTCGTTGTTGCTGTGCGCATTAAGCGGGGCTCTTCTTGCAATTCCTTATGATTTTAACCGGGCTTACCAATCAGTTTTCGAACTCTTGCTATTCGACAATTTTGGCTCTTTTATCAGGAATTTTCATTATTGGAGCGCACAACTTTTATTCATTTCTGTATTGGTTCACCTTTACGATCACTTGAGTAAATCAACCGAAACAAATATCAAAAGCAAGCGAATCTGGTTCATAATGAGTCTGGCTTTGATAGTTTTGGGCTACGAAATGCTTTCCGGGTTCATTTTAAAAGGGGATGCTGCCGGACTTCAGGCAAGAAGAATCCTAACTTCTATGCTCGAATCGTTTCCTCTGATTGGAAATATGCTGAGTTCAGCATTCGCAGGGACTGAAGACCATTGGCTGGTAGTTTACGTTCAGCACATTGCCACTGGGACAATCTTTCTTCTGATAGCAATCTATGAGCACGTAAAAAGAATCTGGCCAAAGCTTAAAACCTTTTTGGTGGTTTCGATTGTACTCATTCTTGTCAGTATTTTTTTTAGGGCTCCACTTGGCCTTGCCGAAAGCAACCAACTAAAGGGACCCTGGTTCTTTGTAGGAATTCAGGAAATGCTGCATTGGATTAGTCATCCAAGGTATGTCGTAATAATATTGCTAGGCACAATTGTATTACTGTACTTTCTACCTCAATTCTCTTCGCTGGGAAGAAAATACATCAAAAGAGTCATGCTCGCTCTTGGCATTTTGTACTTCCTGGTTACACTTCTCGTTCTGATTTTCAGAGGAGAAAACTGGCAATGGAAAAATATGAAGGAGAATACCTCCTCAAATGAACCGATGATTATTTTTGACCCATTGAATTTATTGCATGAAAAAGTCCGGATTTCAATACCTGAAAATCAAAAACCTGAAAGTTGCCTGCTTTGCCACGGCAAAATGAAAGGACTGTCCGATTCACACAATCCGAAGATTATGGGTTGTGTTGCCTGTCATAAGGGAGATCCCTTTTCCTCAGATAAAACCAGATCTCATCGGAATATGATAAAAGTTCCGGGCAATCTTTCAAACGTCTTGCAAACATGCGGAACTCAGGATTGCCATCAGGAAATTGCCGGAAGAATGCTTCAATCACTGATGACCACGCAAAGCGGGATTGTGGCGGTTGATAAATTTGTATTTCAGGAGACAAAATCTTTGGACGATACCTTCCACATTAAAAATCTTGGATACACTGCCGGCGATACCCATCTTCGAAACCTTTGTGCCGGCTGCCACCTGGGAAATGAGAAGGTGAAGACCGGAAATGCCGCTTGGCTTGAACGTGGAGGCGGATGCAATGCCTGTCATTTGCAATACAACAAAGAAGCTATGGAAAGCCTGACGCGAATGGCATCTGGCTCTTCAAATGAGAGGGAAGAAATTCATCCAACAATTGACATCCAGGTGTCTGACGACAGATGCAAAAGCTGCCACAGCCGGTCAGGCCGGATTTCCCTCAACTATGAAGGCTGGAATGAATTATCCGTCAGCAAGTATGAAATCAATGATTCCCTTCATTTCAACATGTTGCCCGACAAACGATTGTTAGAATATATCCAGGACGATATTCATCACAAGAAAGGACTGGCTTGTATCGATTGTCACAGTTCTTATGAAATCATGGGAGATGGAAAACATCAGATTCACAAGGAAGAGGCGGTGAATATCAGATGTGCAGACTGTCATCCGGTAGGAAAACCGAATTCAGTTGTTGCCGGAATGCTTCCTGACCGTGAATCACAAATGATCACCTGGTTACGAAAGTATGACCCAAAAGGCAGGATCCTGGTTACACAAAAAGGCAGACAACCCTTATTAAATACAAGCATAGATTCTATTGGCCATATTACTCTCGTCGATAAACTGAACAAAAAAGCGCACCTGTCGAAACCAATTTCTTTATCTTGCAGCAAAGGGAAAGGACATGATCGACTCAGTTGCGGATCTTGTCACACAGCCTGGGTTCCTCAGTGCATTGGTTGCCACAATACCTATGAAAAGGGCTCTTCCGGATTTGATCTGTTAACCGGAAAGGCAACCAAAGGAACATGGGTGGAATACGCCGGCAAGAATTTTGCAGAACCTCCTGTGCTTGGAATCAGCGAAAATTCTGAAAATCAAGTGGTCACGGCTATGCCAGGTATGATTATGACTATCGACAAGGAATCATTTGAGTCTGGTAAAGGAAAAAGCTTTCACAGATTGTATACTTCAGCTTCCGGACATACGACTCAACGTGAAGGGCGTAGTTGCAAGTCTTGCCACAATAATCCGCTGGCTATAGGGTTTGGCAGAGGTACGCTGGATTACATTATTTCAGGAAAAACCGGAAGATGGGAATTTAAGCCACGATTTGCCCTAAACGAAATCGATAGCCTTCCGGAAGATGCCTGGATTGGATTCCTGAAAGAGGGGAAAAATCCTTTTTCAGCGAGAAAAGGGTTGAGGCCTTTTACGGTAAGAGAACAGAAAAGAATCCTTGAAGCAGGCAGTTGTCTGACCTGCCACGATGACAAATCAATGGTGATGGAAAATGCATTGTCCAACTTTGAACAAACAAAAAAGAAGTGTACCATTCATTGTATTTTGCCAGAATGGTGAAAACTTATATTGCATATGCAAGGATTAAAGCTACTTTTGATTTCAATCAATGATCTACGACGGTTTTTTTTATGACCGTACATATATTCTGCCCCAAAATGGATCGTTTAAGTGAATCAAAAGGAATCAGCCATTGCTCTGTATATGAATTTGAACAGAGTTGGTATGATCTGCTGACAGAGGATGAGAAATTACTGATAGAGGAACATTCGGTCAGTATCAACTTTAAAAAAGGAGAGACCGTTTGCAAATTGGGAGCATTTGCATCGCATATCTATTTTCTGGAAGAAGGATTGGTAAAAGTTTATCTTGAGGAGAAGAAAAATATTTTAATTCTGACTCTATCCACGAAAAATAGTCTGCTTGGCTTATCCTCCCTATTTGATGGGAACAATAAATTCCCATATTCAATTGCAACCTACATGGATTCGAAGGTTAGAATGATTGATATTCAAATTTTCAGACAACTTCTAAAACAAAATTCAAATTTTTCCTACCGCATCATCAACCTGCTGAATGAAAGCACTGCTCAGATTTATGGCCGGTTTTTTTCCCTGACACAGAAACAACTGCATGGTCGATTGGCAGATATTTTACTATGCCTGTCAAACCGGATTTTCAAAGCCACTGCATTTGATCTTCCACTTTCGCGTGCCGATCTGGGTGATTTGACAGGTATGTCAACTGAAAGTGTTATCCGTATGATGAAAGAGTTTAAAGACGATGGACTGATTGGAATGAATTGCAAGAAAATTGAATTACTTGATATCAATCGATTGGAGAAAATTAGCAATTTTGGCTAAATTATTGCCAGATATTTAACCTCAAAAGTTTCATTTGTTTTGGAAGACGGCAATCCCAAATTCCGCTAATCAATGAAGTTTTGCATCTCCTTTAAGGAATTGAAATTCGAAAACAATTTCGGGTACTTTCCCAATAGCATGCTTGTCTCGAAATAATGCACCTTGCAGTTGGCCAGTATCTTGTGCAAGGCAAAATTTCCGCTTGAAACCGCCTCTTCAAAGTAGGGTCCCAATTCGTGGGTGTAAAGACCGGCCAGAGGTTCCATCACCCCGTTGTGAACAGGAATGACTGCTTGATTTCCATTCGCCTTTTCCAGCATAAGATCTATAAGCTCGACTTCCAGGAATGGAAGGTCACAGCCAATCACAATATTCCAGGTTGTTTCTGAATGAGTAAGTGTGGCTGCCAAACCTGCTGCCGGTCCAAGTCCGGAGACCAAATCGGGCACCAATTCATATCCGAATTGCAGGTAGCCGGAGTTGTTGGAGCTGATAAGTATCCGGTCCGAAAACCTGCATAATAACTCAATTCCAAACTGGATTAATGGCTTACCACGGAAATGGATAAGTCCTTTTTCCTGCCCCATGCGGCTGCTTTTACCTCCTGCCAATACAATTCCGGTCAGTAGCATAAAATAAATGATTGTTAGATTTATTGGTAATGTTAATAAATTATGCTTTAGTAAGATCCCTTCTGACATGAATAGTTTCAGGTTTCCTATTCTGTCTTTCCAAGTTTAATTTCCTTCAATTTTATGGTAGACTTAAACCAATATTGATTGGGCATGTCAAATGATTTGTTAAGAAAATTTTAGCAAAGAGCGTATTTACTGATAGTTTATATTCCGTGCACTTTGCCCTGATCCACATTTAGTAACATTTTAATAATCAATCTTATGAACAAGTTAATTGCATTTATTGGCTGCACTATTCTGCTTTGCAATTGCATGATGCTTAGTGCCCAATCGAATTACAAAATTATCAATAGGATTCAGCTCGAGGGAGATGGTGGCTGGGATTACCTAACGGTCGATGAATCTGCCGGTCGTTTGTATGTCTCTCATGGAACAATGGCCTTGGTGGTTGATTTAAAAACCGGCAAGCAGGCCGGGAAAATCCCGGACACCAATGGGATCCACGGTATCGCATTCATTCCTGCACTTAACAAAGGTTTTACCAGCAACGGAAGAGACAGTTCCGTTACAGTATTCAATTTAACGACACTGGAAGTAACAGGAAAAATAAAAGGAACAGGAAAAAATCCGGATGCCATTTTGTATGATGCTTTCTCTAATAAACTATTCACTTTCAATGGAGGAAGTGCCAGTGCAACTGTGATCGATCCAAAAGAAAATAAAATTATTGCGACCATTCCACTTGATGGCAAACCGGAGTTTCCGGCCAGCGATGGAAAAGGTAAGGTTTTTGTCAACATTGAAGACAAGAGTCAAATCAGCGAAATCAATACCACCACATTGAAAGTTGCCAGAAGTTGGTCTATAGCGCCCGGTGAAGAACCAAGCGGACTTGCCCTTGACAATGTAACACACCGACTCTTCAGTGTCTGTGGGAACAAGCTGATGGTTATTTCAGATGCCGTTGCAGGTAAAGTTGTCACCACGCTTCCCATTGGTGACAGGTGTGATGGAGTTGCCTTTGATCCGGGATTGAAGCGGGCTTACAGTTCTAACGGTGAAGGAACCATCACTGTTGTGCAACAAATTGACAAGGACAATTACAAAGTTTTGGAAACCCTCGTTTCCCAAATGGGGGCAAGAACTATAACTGTCGACAAGAGCACTCATCGCCTCTATTTACCAACAGCTGATTTCGGACCGCAGCAGGAAGGAAACCGTCGCGCACCGATCCTTCCGGGTACATTTAAAGTATTAGAATTCGCACCAGTAAAGTAATTTCTCAACTACTTGCTACCAGAAATACCACAAATTGAAGAAAAGGCACTCTTCGATTTGTGGTATTTTTATTAAAATCCGATCTAAAAAACATATTTACTTTACATAATTATGATATATTTTTCCGTTATATCACTGCTATATAATAGTTTATATTTTTACTATTTATATAGTCTAAATAAGAATAATATTCAAAAAACCTAAACATTTAAAAAAGAATTTCGTAATAAAATCAGATAGTAAATTGTAATTACCAATTAAAAAATATGCAATGAAAAGAATATTCTATTTAGCTAATCTGATATTGTTGCTTTCAACCGGATTCTTATTGACGAATTGTCAGAAAACTGAAACTGTCGATCCGTTTGACATAAAACTTGCTACTTCTTCCACTTTAGGAAGTTATCTCACTGACAAAGCAGGGAATACTCTGTATTTCTTTGCGCAGGATGCCAATGGCCTTAACAATTGCACAGGCGGGTGCACCACTGCATGGCCAATTTTCACAGTTACTTCTTTGACGATGGATAAACTTTCCCCAGGTCTGGACTTTGTCGATTTTGGTACAATCAATGTCGGAACCGGGAATCAGGTAACATACAAAGGTTGGCCTCTTTATTATTATGCACCGGGAGGTGTTCGTGAAAATCCAAACTTAACATCTGGAGAAGGGGTTAATAAAATGTGGTTTGTTGCAAAACCAGACTACAGCATCATGCTGGCCAGTGCCCAATTGGTTGGATTGGATGGCAAAAATTATGTTGTTTCGACGAATACTTTTATTGAAGGACTTGGGAAAACAACCTATTTTACTGATTTAGTTGGACGCACACTTTATGCTTTTGCGAAAGACAGTGCCAACCTAAACAAGTACACAAAAGCGGATCTTTCAAACAACGGAGTATGGCCGATCTATGAAACAGACAAAGTCGTTGTCCCGTCGGTTCTGGATAAAACGCTTTTTAGCAGCATTACCATATTTGGGAAGAAGCAACTGACTTACAAGGGTTGGCCTATGTATTATTATGGTCCGGATGCTGATGTATCAGGGGCATTCAGGGGAAATAACAAAGGCGTGAGCGTGCCAAAACCAAATATTTGGCCAGTTTTGTTACTGGATACTCCTTCTGCACCTAAAAAGTAATTAAACCAATAGAAACAAAAAAAAACCGCCTCATCAGCGGTTTTTTTTGTTTCTATTGGACAGAGATTATTTAACCTCCTCAAAATCTACGTCAGTTACTTCGCCGTCGCCCTTGGAGCCTTTTTGCTGGGAACCTTGGGGCTCTCCGCCCTGCGGACCACCGGCTTGTTGCGCATTGGTTGCATTGTACATCTCCTGAGAAGCAGCCTGAAAGACAGTATTCAACTCATTCGTTGCAGCATCTATTGCAGCGATATCTTTGATTTTGTAGGCCTCTTTCAGATTGTTCAATGCAGTCTCAATCGGAGCTTTCTTGTCGGCAGGCAATTTATCGCCAAACTCTTTCAGTTGCTTTTCTGTCTGGAAAATCAATGAATCAGCGTGGTTGAGCTTTTCTACCTGCTCTCTGGCTTGCTTGTCAGTTTCGGCATTGGCAGCCGCTTCTTCTTTCATCCGTTTGATTTCATCATCGCTCAATCCTGAGGATGCTTCAATACGGATGGATTGCTCCTTGTTTGTTGCCTTGTCTTTTGCAGTTACATGCAAGATCCCGTTGGCATCGATGTCGAAAGAAACTTCAATCTGAGGAATTCCGCGTGATGCTGGTGGGAGTCCGTCGAGGTGAAATTTGCCGATGGTTTTGTTTCCATTTGCCATTGGACGTTCGCCCTGAAGGACGTGAATCTCAACGGATGGCTGATTGTCAGAAGCAGTGGTGAAAGTCTCTGATTTTTTTGTTGGAATGGTGGTGTTAGACTCAATCAAACGGGTCATTACACCTCCCATGGTTTCTATTCCGAGAGAAAGTGGTGTCACATCAAGCAACAGAACATCTTTCACTTCACCGGTCAAAACACCACCCTGGATGGCAGCACCAACCGCAACAACCTCATCCGGGTTAACCCCTTTGGATGGAGCTTTGCCAAAGAATTTTTGCACTTTTTCCTGAATGGCAGGAATACGGGTTGAACCGCCCACCAGAATTACTTCGTCAATGTCGCTGATAGATAACCCGGCATTTTTCAATGCCTTGTTGCAAGGTTCCATGGTTGCGTTGATGAGCGAGTCGGCCAGTTTCTCAAACTGAGCACGTGTCAATTTTTTGACAAGGTGTTTTGGAATGCCGTTTACCGGCATGATGTAAGGCAGGTTGATTTCTGTCTCAGTCGAGCTGGAAAGTTCAACTTTGGCCTTTTCTGCTGCTTCTTTCAAACGTTGCAGTGCCATTGGATCTTTGCGCAAATCGATGCCTTCGTCAGATTTGAACTGATCTGCCAGCCAATCGATGATCACCTGGTCAAAGTCATCTCCGCCAAGATGGGTATCCCCGTCGGTAGATTTAACTTCGAAAACACCTTCACCCAGTTCAAGAATAGAGATGTCAAAAGTTCCTCCACCAAGGTCAAAAACGGCAATCTTAATATCCTTGTGCATCTTGTCCAAACCATAGGCAAGAGAAGCTGCTGTTGGCTCATTGATGATACGGCGAACTTTTAATCCAGCAATTTCACCTGCCTCTTTCGTGGCCTGACGCTGCGAGTCATTAAAATATGCCGGCACTGTGATAACTGCTTCAGTAACCTCCTGACCAAGATAATCCTCAGCTGTTTTCTTCATCTTCTGAAGTATCATGGCTGAGATCTCCTGAGGAGAATAAAAGCGATCATCAATTTTCACACGAGGTGTATTGTTGTCGCCCTGAATCACTGCAAATGGAACCCTGCCAATCTCTTTGGCAACCTGGTTATATGTTTCACCCATGAACCGCTTGATCGAAGAGATCGTTTTGGTAGGATTGGTGATAGCCTGCCTTTTGGCCGGATCGCCTACCTTACGCTCTCCATTGTCGACAAATGCAACGATCGAGGGAGTAGTACGTTTGCCTTCACTATTGGGGATCACAACAGGTTCGTTGCCTTCCATGACGGCAACGCAGGAGTTGGTTGTCCCTAAGTCAATTCCAATAATTTTTCCCATTTTATTCTGTTTTAATATTAATATGTTTTTGCTATCTATTTACAACTTATATCACCATCCAATCAATCTCTGTGCCAATTCTATCTGAAAGCAGTTTTAATGGCTTTTGGAAGCTTGAGTTTCCTGGTTGCGGAACGAATTGTCACATTTTGTGACAAAACGACAGAAAGTTTTTAACCTCAACTAATTTTTGGCATTTATATTTTGACTGGGATTTGTTGAGAGCAGTCAAAAAAATAGCCTGATTAATCATCGTAAATCAATATTTGGATATCTTTGAAAGGATTTACTACACAATTTCATTAACATTTAAACCAAATGCAGAAAAAAATTCAAACTGACAAGCTGAATGACCGGCTGGCATCTCTTGATGTACTGCGCGGGTTCGACATGCTGTGGATCATTGGCGGAGGAAGTTTTGTCGTTGCACTTTCCAAGGCGCTTGACTGGGGTTGGCTAAACATTGTGGCCGATCAGATGGAACATGTTCCATGGAATGGGTTCCATTTTTTCGACTTGATCTTCCCGCTTTTCATGTTCATCTCAGGTGTGGCCATTCCATATGCCATTACCTCAAAAATTGAGAAAGGCACCGACACGTCTGCGTTGTTTATAAAAGCAGCCAAACGAGGTCTCATTCTTATCCTATTGGGGATTTTATATAACGGAGCCCTGCAGAGAGGCTTCGGAAACATGCGTATTCCCAGCGTTCTTGGACAAATCGGATTTGCTTATTTCTTTGCTGCAACCATTGTGATCTACACCAAAAATATGAAGTCCAGAATTCTTTGGTTGGCCGGACTGCTTGTTTCTATTGCGGTCATTCAGCTAGCCGTTCCTGTTCCCGGAAAAGGAGCTGGATTGCTGGATCCGGTGAACGGGATCAACGCATATCTTGACAGGCTGCTTATTCCCGGAAGGTTACATGGAACGACTTTCGATCCCGAAGGATTGTTGTGCAGCATTTCTGCGATTTCAGTTACATTGATGGGCGCCTTGGCCGGAGGAATTTTACGCGATGGAACTCCTGCATCCTCTCAAAAAGCGAAAAAACTGGTTATCGTTGGCGCTTCACTGGTCGTTGTTGCATTGTTGCTTTCTACTTTTTATCCCATCATCAAGGCTGCCTGGACTGTCCCATTCGATATGCTCACTTCAGGAATCAGCTTTATGTTGCTCTCGTTGTTCTATTATACCATTGATGTCAAAGACTGGGTAAACACCTGGGTTTGGGGAATTGGCAGATACAAAATTCTCTTCTTTAAGGTGATCGGGATGAACTCTATCACCATTTACCTGGCTAGCCGGATTTTTGATTTCCGTGATGCCTCCACCTTCTTCCTGGGATTTCTGGAGCCCGCAGTCGGCAACTGGATTATTATCCTTGGCGGGATTGCGCTGGAATGGATGTTCCTTTATTTCTTGTACCAGAAGAAGGTATTCCTGAAAGTCTAGGGAAAGATTAGAAATGAGACATAAGAAATGAGACATGAGACATGAGATTATTCAGTTTGCTTCTTAATCTCATGTCTCATGTCTCATTTCTTATGTCTCATTTTTATAGCTTTATTTGCAACTTTAATATTCTACCATAATGTCTGTCCACAAAGAGATCAAAAGGGTAACGACCCACGTACTTTCGGAGATGAAGCTGCATGGGGAAAAGATCTCGATGCTAACTTCCTACGATTACAGCATGGCCAAGCTGGTCGACCAGGCCGGCATTGACGTCATCCTGGTAGGAGATTCGGCTGCCAATGTCATGGCCGGTCACGAAACAACCCTGCCCATCACGCTTGACCAGATGATCTACCATGGCAAATCGGTTGTCAAGGCAGTTACCCGTTGCCTGGTTGTGGTCGACATGCCATTTGGCACCTATCAGGGCAATTCTCTGGAGGCACTTAATTCGGCCATTAAAATCATGAAAATTACCCATGCCGATGCCGTGAAACTGGAAGGTGGCAGTGAGGTGATTGAATCCGTGCAGCGAATATTGTCTGCAGGAATCCCGGTTATGGGACACCTGGGACTGATGCCACAGTCGATTAACAGATACGGAACCTACGTGGTGAGGGCCAAAGAGGAAGAAGAAGCCAATAAGTTGTTTAACGATGCAAAACTGCTCGAGGAAGCCGGTTGCTTTGCAATTGTTTTAGAGAAAATTCCCGCATCTCTGGGCACAAAAGTTGCCAAAGAATTGAAAATTCCTATTATCGGAATTGGCGCGGGCGGCGGTGTCGACGGACAGGTGCTCGTGATCCACGACATGCTGGGCATCACCCAGGAATTCTCGCCCAGGTTCTTGCGTCGATACGCCAATCTGGCAACCGAAATCAAAGGTGCTGTCGGGAACTACATCAAAGACGTTAAATCGATGGACTTCCCGAACGAAAAAGAACAGTACGATTGAGAGATAAGACATAAGACATGAGACATAAGACATGAGACATAAGACTAAAAAGCTACTTGAATAATTTAGTGCAAATCATCATTCATGTCTAATGTCTCATCTCTCATGTCTTTTAACATTTCATTGTTATGCAAAACGATCCCATCAACATTCTCTTCGAAGACAACCATATCATTGCCATCAACAAGCGATGCGGTGATATTGTGCAGGGGGATAAGACAGGAGACAGTCCCGTTGGCGAGGAGGTAAAACGCTACCTGAAAAATAAATACCACAAACCCGGCAATGTATTTTTAGGTGTAACGCATCGTCTGGACCGACCCACAAGTGGCGTCCTTCTTTTTGCCCGAACCTCCAAGTCACTTACCAGGATGAATGAACTTTTCAAAAATGAAGGAGAGATCAGGAAGACCTATTGGGCTGTGGTAGATGTCAAGCCAGAGCCGCAGGAGGCTACCCTCGAACACTGGCTGATACGAAATGAAAAGCAGAACAAATCCTTTGCTTACCGGCAGGAGCAAAAAGATTCTCAAAAAGCATCCTTATCATATAAATATATAGCCTCCTCCGACCGTTTTCACCTGATGGAGATAGAGCTTCATACGGGCAGGCACCACCAGATCAGAGCACAACTTGTTGCCATTGGTTTACATATCAAAGGAGATTTAAAATATGGATCCCCAAGATCCAATAAAGACGGCGGAATTCATTTGCATTCCCGTTCGGTACGGTTTGTGCACCCTGTCACCCTTGAGCCGGTTCAGATTACGGCACCCGTCCCAAACGATCCGGTTTGGCAGTTTTTTGAAAAGCTCGCCCTCTAATCATATCTGGAGGGAAAAAGCTTACCAGCCCTGCGAATTCTGTAAATATGAACAGACATGTAAGATTAAATCTGTATTCAAGGATATTCGGGATTATACCTATCAAAATCTAGAGCAGACAAGGCTCTCTGACTTGTTAGATCAACCAGAAAACTATTTCAAGGGGTATTCAATTTGAATTATAATATTTAATTATTTTTTTTTATATTTGTTAGCAAGGTCCTCCCTTATCCCCGAC
>JBAXED010000028.1:0-41895 GCA_037140615.1 Prolixibacteraceae bacterium | reverse complement strand
GGGACATTCTCGCCAAGTTGAAGTACTTTTGGGTGCCGTAACGAGGAAAACAGGAAGAAAATAGAATTAGATAAAATAAAAAGGGCATCCAATCGGATGCCCTTTTTATTTTATCTAATTCCCCAACTGATACATCAGCCTCTTTAACTCTATCTCAGAGATTTTAGCTGCAAATTTCAAATTAACCAGCTGGTAACCTGTTAGCTCATAGCTCTGTTGGGCTGCTTTCACATCCAGTATAGTTGCCTGATTTACTTGAAAACGTTGCATCACAACGTAGATCAGTTTACGGGAAAATTCGATGGTTTTTTGTTGGGATTCAAGTTGCTGAAGGGTCGTTCTGTAGGATTCGAACGTCTTGACAGCATCTGCGGTTAAAAGATTCAGCAGATTCTCCTGTTGCAATTTGGCGTTGTTCAGATTGAAAACAGCTGTCTCTTTTTGAATCTTATAGGCATTTCCGTTGTAGATTGGTACCTGGAGGGTCAATCCGGCAAAGGGGCCATAGGTCTGGTTCAGCAGGGTGAATCCGGCCGCACTTTCGCTTCTGTTCAGGTTGTATCCTGTATTGACCCGCAACGAGGGATAACGCAGGGAGGAGACCTCCTTGACCACCTGTTCGTTGACTTTAATCTGTTGCTCAGCGGCAAGATACTGAGGATTTTGAATCAAAAAGGATAGTATCGCGTTCAGCTGAATCGAAGCATCGACCATGATGCTGTCGTCTACCACATAAGAATAGTACTTCTTTTTGCTCATCAGCTGTAGCAGGTCAGTTTTGGTTTGGTCGACCACCAATTGCTGCGACTTTAGTGCCTGCTGGGCTGAATTTAAGTCGATGAGTGCCTGAAGGTAGTCTGCATCGTTGGCCATCCCCACATTTTTCCTTTCGGTGATGATGTCAAGCTTCTTTTGGGAAACATCCAGAGAATTCTGAATGATTTTGTAATACTCTTTTTGCCGGACGATATCGAAATATTTTGCCATTACCGTAGCAATGCTGTTTTGAACCTGAAGATTGAACTGCAGTTCACTCTGTTTCTGCAACCTGCTCAGTCGTTCTTTGGTTGCGATCACCTTCAGTCCGTTGAACAAAACCATGCTGGCAGTAACGCTGGAAGTCATGGAATTTCCGCTGGCACTGCTCTTCTTGATCTCCGTTCCACTGTTCAACAGCTGGTTGACATTGGTGAGGGATTGGTTGTCAGATACAGTGGCATTGACGGTAGGCAATCCTCCTGCAACTCCCAGTGAATTGTTGACTTTGCTAATCTCCAAATTATTGCTTGCTATCCTGATATCGAAGCTATTGCTGAGAGTGGTGTCTATTGCATTCTTCAGCGTGAGAACAGGTTGGGCGATTCCCAGGAATGGAAGGAGTGCAAGAAGCAGGAAATATAATTTCTTCATTTGTAATCTTTAATCTGAAATTTTTTATTTACAAAAACTGTTTGTCAACCTCTTCTCTGGTCATGTGTTTTCCGGATACGTATGTGTATATCGCCGGAATAACGAACAATGTCAGCACGAGCGAGAAAATAATTCCTCCCACAATAACAATACCCAATGGCACACGACTGGAGGCTGCCTGACCCAAACTCAGTGCAATTGGCAAGGCACCCAACGAGGTGGCAAGGCTTGTCATCAGAATTGGACGCAGACGATGGGTAGAGGCTTCAACGACAGCTTGATATTTATCCAATCCAATCTCACGTTTCTTATTGGCGAACTCAACAATCAAAATTCCATTCTTGGTCACGAGTCCAATCAACGTGATCATACCGATTTCTGAGAAAATATTAAGCGTCTGATTGAAAACCCACAGACATAGAACGGCACCGGCGATTGCCAGGGGAACAGTAATCATGATAATAAACGGATCCTTGAAACTTTCGAATTGAGCTGCAAGAATCAGATAAATAAGAAGAAGAGCAAGCACAAAGGCGAAGGCTGTATTGGAAGAACTCTCGGAAAAGTCTCTGGAAGGTCCACTCAACGAGGTCTGAAAACTCTCATCCAAAAGTTTGTCTCCAATGGCTTGCATCGACACAACACCATCCCCGATAGTTTTACCTTCGGCAAGTGAGGCCGAGATTGTGGCCGATTTATAGCGGTTGAAATGGTACAGGGAAGGAGGATTTGCATTGGTAGATATATTCAAAACTTCAGACAGGGCAATGTTGTTGCCAAGGTTATTGCGAACGTATAATTTTGAGATATCCGTAGGTTGCTGTCTGTCTTGCAGTCCAACCTGACTAATTACCTGATATTGTCTTCCGTTCATGATAAAGTAGGCCAGACGGCGACCGCTGAAAGCACTCTGCATCACGCTGGCAATATCTGAAACAGTCAAGCCCAGTTCGCGGGCCTTGATCCTGTCGATCAGAATATCCACCTCAGGCTTGTTGAATTTTAGATTAACATCCACATTTTGAAATGTTTTGTCATTGCGGGCGGCATCCAGAAATTTTGGTATCACCTCTTTCAATTTGTCGAAATCTAAATTTTGTACGACAAATTGCACAGGCAAAGCACCTCTCGAACCCAGTCCGACCGAGATGGTCTGTTCTTCTACCGGAAATATTCTCAGGTTATTAAACCGCATCACAGTTTTTGCCATGCTTTTGGCAATATCACTCTGAGATCTGCTTCTTTCGTTTGGAGCTACAAGCCCTACCCGTCCAAAGCCACCGTTGACACCAGTTTGGCCGAAGCTGGGTAGCGCAACAAAGGAGAATTTTCCCTCTGGAATCGAATCGATCAGGAAATTATTAAATTCTGCCCCTGCATTGGTCATGTAGCCATAGCTGGCTCCTTCCGGTCCGGTCAACTGGAACCGAATGCTACTTTTATCTTCGAGAGGTGCAAGCTCACTTTGGAGGGTTCTTCCAATAAAATAAGTTATCAGGAGACAAACACCCACAATAACCCAGGCAAGGTATCTCAGTTGAATAAATTTTTTAAGCAGATTTGTATATCCTGTTTCCATCCCCTGAAAAAACGGCTCTGTCTTTTGATAGAACATTCCGTGCCGTGCATGTTTTCTGTTCAGGTAAACATTTAGAACCGGCGTTATTGTAAGGGAAACAAAAGCAGAAATTAGCACTGCAGTGGCTACGACAACAGCAAATTCTCTGAACAAACTTCCTACAAATCCTTGCAGGAATAAGACAGGTAAAAAGACAATTGCCAGTGTGATTGAAGTAGAAATAACGGCAAAGAAGATCTCCCTGCTTCCTTCCAGTGCCGCCCTGCGGATGGGCATTCCACCTTCAAACTTTCTGAAGATATTTTCGGTCACAACGATCCCGTCGTCCACCACCAGACCTGTGGCCAAAATAATCCCCAACATTGAAAGTATGTTGATGGAGAATCCGGCTAAATACATCACGAAAAAAGTGGCTATGAGGGAAATGGGAATATCTATCAATGGACGCAAGGCGATCATCCAATTTCTGAAAAATAGAAAGATGACCATGATGACCAGCAAGAATGAGATAAAAAGGGTTTCTCTCACCTCGGTTAGTGATTTTCTGACATTCAAAGTGTTATCAATGAGGGTGGTAAAAGTTATATCGCTCTTCTGCGCTTTTTTCACCTCATCCAATCGTTTGTTAAACTCATCCGAGATGTTGATGTAGTTGGCTCCAGGTTGAGGGATGATGGCCATGCCCACTGCACTCACGCCATTAAGCCGCCACATTTGTTCGTACTGTTCAGGACCCATCTCAACTTTGGCGAGATCGCTTAGTCTGACAATGCCTTCCGTATTTTCGCGGATAATCAAGTCCCTGAAATCTTTTTCGGTGGTCAGTCGGCCAAGCGCACGAATGGTAAGCTCTGTCTTCCCGCCATAAATTTTTCCTGATGGGGCTTCAATATTCTCTTTGTTCAGAACAGTGGTGATATCATTGAACGTGATCCCATAGGCATTTAGCTTATCGGGATCGATCCAGAGTCGCATGGCGGGTCTCTTCTGACCAATGATCATGACTGAACTTACCTCAGGAATTGTCTGGAATTTGTTTTGAAGCGTATTCTCAGCATAATCACTGAGTTCGAGCAATCCTTTGCTCGGACTCTGAACCGCCATCAAAATGATGAAATCACTGTTGGCATCTGCTTTGGAAACGACCGGTGGGGCATCGATATCCTGCGGTAGATTTCTAACAGCCTGACTAACCTTGTCACGCACATCATTGGCAGCTGCTTCGAGATTTGTTGTCAGGTTAAATTCTACCGAGATATTGCTACTGCCAACTGAGCTGGACGATGTAATAGTTCGGATGCCGGGAATTCCATTGATGGATTTCTCCAAAGGTTCGGTGATCTGACTTTCGATAATGTCCGCATTGGCTCCTGCATAAGAGGTGCTTACAGAAATTAAGGGTGGGTCGATGGCGGGATACTCACGGATGCCCAGAAAATTGAAACCGATTACTCCGAAGAGAATCAGTGCCAAACTCATGACAGTTGCAAGTACCGGTCTTTTTAAGGATAATTCGGATATATTCACAATATGGTTTCGTTGTATTGGATTGGTTCTGCTTCTAGTTTTTTTCCTGAAGGCTTCTTACCTTTTTTACTTTTACGATGGCATTGGGACGGACAAAAAGCATTCCACTAACAATAATGGAATCGCCTGGATTCAATCCTCCGGTAATTTCCACCAGATTGGCATTCCTTAATCCGGTTTCAACATTGGTAAAAACAGCTTTACTCTTGTGAATAACCACAACCTGATTGGAAAGGGCATCAGGGATAATGGCGTTTGAAGGGACCATGATTCCTTTTCTGGTTTGGGCCAAAAAGACCTTGACGAATGCACCGGGATGAATAACTCCTTTAGTCAGTATGGCACGCACCTTGATGTTTCGCGATACGGTGTTGATCTGAGGTTCGATGGCGGTGATGGTAGCATCAAGATTTTCATCAAACCCGTCTGTCTGAATTTTTATCATGTTCCCTTTCATCACATTGGAAGAATATGTTTCCGGTACGGTAAAATCAATTTTTACCTTATCGATCTGATGCAAACTGCCTAGCAATGTTTGAGGGGTAACATAGGCTCCCGGACTCACAACGCGAATCCCCAGTTCTCCTGAAAAGGGAGCCCTGATAACAGTTTTGTCAATCTGGGCATTGATAACCTTCATGTTTGCTTGAATTGTATTTACCTGACTGAGGGCTGCATCATAGTCGGCTTGATTGACACCATTGACTTTCAATAAGTCGCTTAGTCGTTTTAGTGTTTTGGTAGCAAGTTCAAACTGAGTCTTTTGTTGTTCCATTTGTGCCTGCAGATCTGCATCATTCACCCTGGCCAGCAAGGTTCCTTCTTTGATATTTGCTCCATCCGGTAAATTCAAATAGACCAGACGACCACTCACTTCCGGACGAATTTCTACCATTTCATTGGCCAGAACACTACCATTTACTTCAATATTGCTGGAAACATCTTCAGACCCGGCAATAACTACTTCCACCATGATGGCAGGCTTCTCAGTACTTATCTGCTCCTTGGGTTTAGATTTGCAGGATAAGAGAAGCGAGAATGCGATCAAAAAAACCGATAAAATGCGATTGTTCATGTGCTAATATTTTCTTTCAAATATATATTGTGGGAAATTTCATTTTGGACGAATGCCAAACCAATTAGTTTAAATACTATTTCTCTTTTACGCATACAAATGATATTTGTTTTCAATTGGCTAGCATCTAATAGCTAACAGCTTAAAGATATTTGCTACTTATCCACGGTAGCAGATATTTTTCTGATGGTGCTGGCATTGAAATAGCCCAGGGCATCATTGCTGATGTTGGAAACCGGATTGGATGGCGAAGCAGAGTTCTCATCATCATTGCCCGCAGTCCGGAAATATTCGTAAACTCCTTTATCCACCGATTCCAGCCAAACTGTGACTAAATCATTTTTTGCCAATTTTATGTTGCTGTTTCTTGCTTGAAGGGAATAGAAAATTGTTGCTCCCTGAAGAAACTCATCGCTGATTACGTAGAATTGTTTTTGCTTGATATTGTTGATAAAGTAGACCAGGCGATAGTAATTTGTCGTAAACGGGGGGTCACGAAATCTGATCATTGTTACTTTTTCATCACTAAAGAGACTGTTGGCGAAGTATATACTGTCAATACTTACGGCATAAGGCATAACTGAGTTGGCAAGATAAGTATCATTGCCGTTTTTAACGGAAAGAGAGTAGATCCGACCTTGAATTCCTCTTAATTTAGAAGTAACATAAGTGCCGGATGTGGATTCTGTCAGCTGTTCCGTCTGATTCACATTATCAGTTATCACCACTTTTGCTCCTGTAACTGGCGGATAATTATTCGATGCATCAAAATAGGCTGAATTTGAAATTTTTATGGTGAAAGGTCCTGGTTGATCGTATATGTTGCCTTGGATAACAATTTTTGGGGTCGAATTCTTTAAGTCTAGTTGGATAATTTTCTCACAGGAGAAGAGACTCAAAATCAGGATCATAGGAAGTACATGTTTCAGAATGTCTTTCCATGGAAAAATATTCAGAGTTCCTTCAGAATTCTTGACGGATGAGGTTGACATGAAGTGAATTCTTTTCATATCGGTCAGAATTTAAAGTTATAAGTCACTGATGGAATCATCTTAAAAAGCGTCGTCTGCACTGCTTCTGTGCGGGTTGGATCTGATTTGCTGTCGCGGAAGGTGATCATATATGCATTGTCACGTCCGTAGGCATTGTATAGAGAGAAATTCCAGCTTGACTCAAATTTTTCACTTTTCTTGTTGATCCAGGTAGCTCCCAGATCGAGCCGATGATAAGCTGGCATGCGATCCGCGTTGCGGTCGGAATAATAAAAGATGGTTTTGCCGTCGATGGCATATTTCCCGGTAGGGTAGGTCACAGCATTACCGGTGTAATAGACCCAAGTTGCGGAAAAAGTCCAGCGTGTGCTAAGCTCATACATTCCGACGAGAGATAAATCGTGCGTCCGGTCTTGTTTGGCTGGGAAATAGTTTCCGCTATTGATCGCATCAAATTTTCTTTCACTTCTAGACAAAGTATAGCTGATCCAGCCATTGAAGCGACCAAATTTTTTCTTGAGGAATACCTCCAGTCCGTAGGCGCGGCCTTTTCCAAAGAGGATTTGTGATTCGACATTTTCGTTAAAAAGCAGTTGCGCCCCATTTTTGTAATCGAGCTGGTTCATGAGCTTTTTGTAATATGTTTCTACAGAAAATTCAAATTTGTTATCACTAAAGTTGCGGTAGTAACCCAACGAAACCTGATCTGCCATTTCCGGCTTTACGATGTTGCTGCTTGGGATCCATAAATCAGTTGGATTACCCGAGGTGGAATTTGAAAGCAGGTGAAGATTCTGCACATTTCGGGACAATGAAGCTTTCACTGAGGTCGTGGGGTTGACCAGCAGATCCAGCGTAATGCGTGGTTCTAGATTAAGGTAGTTTTTTATGAATTGCCCAGAATTATAGGTTTTTAAGCTTGTAATTCTTCCGTTTGGATCGTAGGTATAGATATCTCCGGGACCCAGTGCACTGAAAGCGGTGATCCTGGATCCATATTCCACTTTAAAGAAGTCACTGAATCGGTATTGATGAGAAAGATAAAAAGAGTTTTCCCAATCATATTTATTGGTAAGCTTTTTTAAATCAATGCTGCTGTCAGAAGTAATAACGCCTGGAATAATTTTATGGTATATTGTATTGAATCCGAATTTCAGCGTAGAATTTGTTTGTATGTAAAATTGAAAATCCTGTTTTAGACCATAATCCTGAATCCGTGAGATGATGTTCAGTTTAGTTCCATTGTTGATGAATATTTTGTAGTCATAATTACTGAAAATCAGGGAAGTATTTGAAAATAGTCTATCCGAAAAGAGGTGATTCCATCGCAACGTACCAGATACATTTCCCCAATTGATGCCAAATGTATTTTTGAGCGTAATCAAATCCTTTCCAAAATATCCCGAAAGATAGATCCTGTTGTTGCTGTTGAGGCGATAGCTTGCTTTTGCATTTATATCATAAAAATATAGCCTTGTTTGTCTTCGGGCGGAGTCGGATGATAGCTTTAAAAACAAGTCGGCATAGGTTCTTCGGGCTGTAATCATGAACGATCCTTTCTCCCTGACAATTGGTCCTTCCACACTTATCCGGGATGAGATGAGTCCAATTCCGCCGGAAATTTTCATCTTCTTGTCGTTGCCATCGTTCATTTTGATGTCGAGCACGGACGATAACCTGCCCCCATATTCGGCCGGCTCGTTTCCTTTGAAAACAGTTACATCCTTGATGGCGTCCGAGTTGAAAACAGAGAAAAAGCCCATGAGGTGAGAGGCATTGAAAACGGTGGCTTCATCAAGAAGAATGAGGTTTTGGTCGGCGGAGCCGCCACGTACATTGAAGCCGCTGCTTCCTTCTCCTGCGGGCTTGATGCCAGGCAATAGCTGGATGGTTTTCAAGACATCATTTTCGCCAAAGAGTACAGGTATGCTTCTGATTTCACTCGTATTCAGCTTTTGCATGCCCATGGTGGTCCTGGATATGTTTTCATCGCGGCGCTGACCTGAAACAACTACTTCATCCAGGGTATTCACCTGTTCGGTTAATGCGAAATTTTGTTTAACGGATTGGTACAGATCTATTTGGACTATTTGGGGAGTAAAACCAACAAACTGACCTGTCAGCTGATAATGCCCTTCAGGTAGTGTGATCGAATAGAAGCCATAGGCATTTGTACCCGTTCCTCTTCCTTTTAATTCTTTGATGGAAATGGTGGCTCCAATTAAATTTTCACCACTTTTGGAATCTTTGACATAGCCACTGATGGTATATTTTTGCTGCGCAAAAGCGGTAATAGAGCACAAAATAAACAGGCCGGTTAAATGTGATCTTAATTTTTTCATGCCATATATCCTATCATATCCAGCCCTCTCAGTAACCTCCTCTTTGTTAACAGGATATTTGAAATCCGATGAAGAAGTTTATGCGTTTTTGCAACCGCAATGTTAATCATTCAATTTCAAAATGTATCCTCATTTGCAGAGAAACTGACGTTGAAATTTTGTTGATTATTTGTATGTTTATACCAATTCTATTCATCTCCAACAACAAAGCCATCATCATGACAATTTTTATGATCCTTTCCACCTCGCTGATCACCCTGGCATTGATCTTTTATTCAATTGGCGTCTGGGCAGAACGATTTGCCCGTTATCTGAAAGGTTGGCATTTAATTGCCTTTTGGGCTGGTTTTGTATTCGATGTTACCGGAACTTGGGCGATGAGTAAATTGTCGACGGATCCATTTAATATAGCTGATCCTCATACCTTAAGCGGCCAGCTTGCCTTATGGCTGATGTTAACCCATGCCATTTGGGCAACCTTCGTTGTGTTTAAAGGAAGTGAAAAACACCGAACTGAATTTCATAATTACAGTTTAATGGTGTGGATGTTTTGGCTGATTCCCTATTTGGGCGGCATGTGGATGGGAATGGCGAAATAATTGAATCTCTATGGTTTCTCCTTCATTATAGAGAGTGGTTTACCCTTCTCTCCAAGGTAAAAGGCCAGCAATACGAGATCCTCTTTTTCATTGTTAATTCCCCGGTGCTGCGTGTGAATGACCTCTGCAAATGAACTGTTCTCTTTGAATTGAACGACCCTGTTGCCTTCAAATTCCACGGTTAGGGTACCCTTCAAAACATAAGCGAATACTGGAATATTGTGCTCATGCCAACCTGTCGTTTTACCTGATGGAATGGTAATTTTCAGCATCGTCACCTCCTCATTTTGGAAATTGGGATACCTGATTTTTTGTCCGATAGAAGTTGTATCGCTCTTCAGGATCTGCTCGATCTCCAAATCATTTTTGTACTGCGCTTTCCCTTGAAAGAAAAGCATGAGAAGAAGCAATGAAATCAGAATTTTATTTTTCATGATCGGGACTGTTGGATGTAATTAATTAATATTTAATTCTTCAAAGGAAAGATCCATGATCTGATAGTTTCTCCAGTTCTTGTAATCATAGTGCCACCATTCACTTTCGTATGGTATAAATCCATAACTGGACATTATTTCCCTTAACATTTGCCTGTTTTTCAATGCTTCCTTAGTTAAATTCATATAAGCATGAGTCGCTTTTTCAGTGAAATCATCAAAGGCGGTTGGCATTTCCAGCTCATTACCAGATCTTAAATCAACCAAAGTCAAATCGATGGCACAACCCCTGTTGTGCTTGGAACCTTTTTGAGGAGATGCCACAAATGTAGTGTCAGGATAAACCTCAAAAAATTTGAGTGTGACAGCATACGGGCGATATGCATCGAATATTTTCATTCCCAGACCTTGGCTTTTTAGTTCTGCCTGGATTTTCACCAATGCTTCTGCAACAGGCTTTCTTGCAAAAGCTTTCGGTGCCGGATAGATCGACTGATGCGTAAAATTGTTTGGGGTTGCATATCTGATATCCAGAGCTAGACCCTTGATGGACTTTTCAAGATCAACCAGTTGGTTGGAAGGATCTTTTTGAATAAGTAGATTGTAATCTGCAATAGTTGAGACTATTGGGAGGCCATAAGGATTTTGTTTTTGTAGTTTTTGCTGCCAGGATAAAAGGAGCAATATAAGCAAGGTGGCAGATGTTAGGAGTAGCTTTCTCATGACCGTGAAAATATAAAGTTCCATTGATTTTTTTAAAAGTAATATTTTTTGAGCTTCTCCTCTAAAATTGACCCAAAGGGGCTATGGTAACCGATGTGCAATACATCTATTTTCGCTATTTTCACATTCTGAAAAATTGCAAATTCGCAAAATGCCAGAAAACTAAGGTTGCATCAAAGCCATGGGAGTCCGGAAATTCTAATTTTGCAGCTTAATATTAAATGAGAAAAATGAATGATACCGAAGAGCAGACTCAAGAATCAACAGAAATCAGTTCCCGATTCTTATCCGAACGCATCAAAGAGTTGGAAAATTATCAGCAAGAATTGATTCGAATAAATGAAGAACTGATCGCAGAAAATGAACGGCTGAAAGGAATTGATCAACAGATTGATGGCGGAGAGAATGCGAGTTCAAACATGAATGATGAGATTTTCAGGCAATTTTTGGAGCACAGTCCGTTTTATGTTTTCTTCAAGGATGATCATATCAGATCTTTGATATTGAGCCGCAATTTTGAAGCAATGCTCAGTAAAAAAATGGATGAAATAATTGGCAAAACGATGGATGAGTTGTTCCCCTCAGACATAGCCAAGAAGATGGTAGAGGATGATCTTCATATTTTGAGGAGCGGCAAAAAAATTCAAATTGAGGAAGAATTTAATGGCAGATCATATGAAACTATTAAATTTCCTATCCAGATAGGAGGAAAACCCAGATTTCTTGCTGGATTTACGATTGATACAACTGAACGTAAAAAGGCAGAAGAAGCATTAAAACGGAGTGAAGCCCGGCTAATTGAGTTGAATGCAACAAAGGATAAGTTTTTTTCCATCATTTCCCACGACCTCAGGAGCCCTTTTACCAGCATTTTGGGACTAAGCTATATTTTAATTGAACAGATTGAGAAAAAGGATTACGAAGGTTTGGAAAAATATGCATCGATCATGCAGGGTGCATCAAAACGTGCCATGGATTTGTTGATGAACCTTATGGAATGGTCTCGTTCACAGTCTGGCAGAATTGAATTTTTTCCTGAATATTTTAGAATTAATTCATTGTTGGATGAGGTCGAGGAATTGTTCTACAGCGCTTCTGTTCAAAAGTCTATTACGATAACGAAAAATCTGCCTGCGAATTTTCTCGTTCACGCTGATAAAGCAATGATTGGTTCGGTTTTACGGAATTTAATTTCAAATGCCATAAAATTCACCAATTCGGGAGGCGAAATTGTCATTTCAACAGAGCAACACCAAAAAGAACTAGTCGTAACAATTGCCGATAATGGGATAGGAATCCCGGCAGATGTTCTTCCGAAGCTATTCAGAATAGAAGAAAGTGCGTCAACTTCAGGAACAAATAACGAACAAGGGACAGGACTCGGTTTAATATTGTGCAAAGGTTTTATAGAGAAGCATGGAGGTAGTATTTGGGTTGAATCTAATTCGAAATTTGCCTCAAATGAGAATGGAAGTACATTTAAGTTTACTTTGCCCATGATTTAGAGCAGTTTATTGTGAATGATGTTTTATGTTTACGATAAAGTGAATGGACTTAATATTCTATGATTAGTAGGATTTCATGAGATTTTTTAATATTTTTAATGCGAGTTTTTGTCTTCAGATCAATGAAAATATTTGCTGTAATCTTGTCTCTTTTCATTTTGGTGCTTACGACCCTTCCATGTGCCCATGTGCACAAGGGAGAATCATTGTGCAAGATTGAACAAACAAAAGGTGCAACAGATAAACACGAATCAGAAAGTGAAATTGATCATTGCTCACCTTTTTGCACTTGTAATTGTTGTGGTACTCCTGTTGTGACCCAAATTACCGTCCTTCAATTCACTTGTGTAAAATTTTCCCCTCATACCTATTCGGAATATAGTCCTTCCTTCACTTGTTTATTTTCCGCAGCTATCTGGCAACCGCCTCAATTGATTTAATCCCTGAGAAAACATTTGTTTCCTTGTGTTCAAACTGCCAGAACTGTTTGAATACATGTCTCGTGGTTTAAATTAATTCATTGATAGCATGATAGAGCGCATTATTCATTTTTCAATCAAGAACAAATTTATTGTCGGGCTATTCGTATTGGCATTAATTGGTTGGGGTACTTACTCAATCTCAAAACTGCCGATAGACGCGATTCCGGATATAACCAACAACCAGGTGCAGGTTATCTCTCTCGCGCCATCCCTGGCTGTTCAGGAGGTGGAAAGTTTTATCACTGCCCCCATAGAGGTGGCTGTGGCAAATATCCCCGATATTGTAGAGTTACGGTCAATTTCCCGCCTGGGATTGTCCGTGATAACGATCGTATTTAAGGATGATGTCGATCTTTACTGGGCAAGACAGCAATTGAGCGAACGGCTAAAAGAGGCAGAAGAAGTGATACCTGCCGGATTGGCAAAAATTAGCCTGGCACCAATCTCCTCCGGACTGGGAGAGATTTATCAGTACCGCCTCGCTGTTGAAAAGGGGTTCGAGAAAAAGTTTCCGCCCATGGAACTTCGAACACTGCAGGATTGGACAGTACGTCGTGAAATGCTTGGAACGCCAGGAGTTGCAGATATCAACAGCTATGGAGGATTTATTAAGCAGTATGAAATAGCTGTAAACCCCGAGAGACTCAGGGGAATGAACCTAACCCTTACTGATATTTTTCAGGCCCTGGAGAAGAACAATGAAAATACCGGGAGCGCCTACATTGATAAAAAGCCTACGGCCTATTTCATTAGGGGTATCGGCTTGGTTAAGACGATCGATGACATAGAAAAAATCGTTGTTAAAAGTAGCGTTTCAGGTATTCCGGTCCTTGTGAGGGATATTGCAACAGTGCAGTATGGCAGTGCGACACGATACGGTGCTTTTGTGGTTGATACTGCCGAAGCCGTCGGAGGAGTAGTAATGATGCTCAAAGGGGCCAATGCACATGAGGTGGTTGATAACGTTAAGATTCGCATCGAAACTATTCAGAAAACATTGCCTCATGGTGTCTTCATTGAGCCTTTTTTAAACCGCTCCGACTTGGTCGGACGTGCCATCAAAACTGTTTCAACCAATCTGATCGAAGGTGCCTTGATAGTTATTTTTATATTGGTTATCCTTCTGGGGAATCTTCGTGCCGGCCTCGTCGTGGCTTCCGTGATACCTCTGGCTATGCTTTTCGCGGTCTCGATGATGAACCTTTTTGGTGTTTCAGGAAACCTGATGAGCCTTGGCGCCATTGATTTTGGACTAATCGTGGATGGTGCCGTGATTATAGTCGAGAGCGTCGTGCACCGAATCTCGCAGAGTAAACACCATCATCCCGGTGTTACCAGGCTAACGCAGGATCAGATGGATGAAAATGTCTTCGATTCGGCCAAGCGTATGATGAGTTCAGCAACTTTCGGACAAGTTATCATCCTGATCGTCTACCTGCCAATCATGGCTTTGGTGGGCATTGAGGGCAAAATGTTTCGTCCGATGGCACAAGTGGTCTCCTTTGCTTTGCTCGGAGCAGCCATCTTGTCCCTGACCTATGTTCCCATGGTTTCCGCCATGTTCCTAAGTAAAAATACAGAGCACAAGCGTAATTTTTCAGACCGGCTCATGGACCGGTTTCACGAGGCATTCACCCCGTTAATATTGTTTGCATTCAGGCGAAAATTGTTGGTTTCTGTTTCGGCCATCCTATTGTTTGTATGTAGCCTTCTGACGTTTAATAAATTAGGTGGCGAGTTCATCCCACAACTCGAAGAAGGTGATCTGGCAGCAGGCGTGATTACTTTGCAAGGTGGTTCGTTGAGCAATACCGTTGAGATGGTTGAAAAGGCAAATAAAATACTACTGAGTAATTTTCCAGAGATAAAACATGCCGTTTGCAAAATAGGTGCAGGAGAGATCCCTACCGATCCGACTCCGATGGAAACGGGCGATTATGTCATTACGCTCAAAGACAAAAGCGAGTGGACAAGTGCCAGCACACGCGAAGAACTGGTAGCCAAAATGTCAGAGAAACTAGTCGTTCTTGCTGGAGTAAAGTTTGAATTTCAACAACCCATCCAGATGCGTTTCAATGAATTACTTTCCGGATCAAAGCAGGATATTGCCATAAAAATTTTTGGTGATGACCTGAATGTACTTTCTGACAGAGCCTCCGCAGTCGAAAAAGTGATACAACAAGTGGTTGGGGTCGTTGATATTAATGTCGAAAAGGTTACCGGACTGGCTCAGGTACAGGTCGACTATAACCGTGATCGTCTGGCGCAATATGGCCTTTCGGTCGATGAGGTGAATCGCGTACTTCGTGCTGCCTTTGCCGGTAGTCAAGCCGGGGTCGTTTTCGATGAGGAGAAACGCTTCGGCCTGGTCGTCCGATTGGATCAGGATTACCGCAAAAGTCTGGAAGATGTGAAAAATCTCTCGGTCGCACTTCCCAATGGAGGACAGATCCCCTTCGATCAGGTGGCAGATATCCAAATAAAATCAGGTCCGGCTCAAGTTTCCAGAGAAAATACAAAACGCCGCATCACGGTAGGTTTCAATGTCCGTAACCGGGATGTACAGAGTGTGATTATTGAGGTAACAAAGCTTGTTGACCAAAAAATTAAGTTGCCCGCTGGGTATTATCTCTCTTATGGTGGACAGTTTCAAAACCTCCAGGCGGCCAAGGCACGACTGGCAATTGCCGTTCCAGTGGCATTGCTCCTGATATTTGTGCTGCTGTTTTTCACCTTCAATTCTGTCAAGCAGACCCTATTGATTTATACAGCAGTTCCGATGTCGGCTATTGGTGGCGTATTTGCACTTTGGATGCGCGACATGAACTTCTCAATATCTGCAGGTGTTGGTTTTATTGCCTTGTTTGGTGTAGCGGTTCTAAATGGAATTGTACTAATTGCCGAGTTTAACCGGCTGGAAAAAGAGGGAGTTTCAGATATCAAGGATAGGGTTCTGAAAGGTTTGCACATCCGATTGCGTCCTGTTATCATGACAGCAGCTGTAGCTTCTTTGGGCTTCCTGCCGATGGCTTTGTCGAATTCGGCAGGGGCGGAAGTTCAGAAACCCTTGGCAACTGTGGTTATCGGGGGACTGATCTCAGCCACTTTTCTGACGCTTGTGATACTTCCGGTTTTCTATATTTTCTTTACTTCCCATAAATTCCGGACTGTTTTACGAAGGAAAATGGCAAGGCCTCTCATGCTGGTCTTATTTTTGTTGGTTGGTTCCATGGTCAATCCTGTCCTGGCCCAAAAGGCAAAAAGCCTCAACTTGCACGATGCCATCCAAATGGCGCTGGACAGCAACCTTGCCGTTCGTTCTTCTGCCTATTCTCTCAATGTACAAAAGGCCTTGAAGGGTGCTTCCTGGGATCTGCCCAAAACATCCGTTGAAGGTCAATACGGGCAGATTAATACCTATGGCAAAGACAACAGTATTACCATTTCACAGTCATTCGCTTTGCCCACTGTGTACATCAATCAAAGCAAGCTAGCCAATGCAAATGTGAAAAGCAGTGAATGGCAGTTGAAAGCATCTCAGCTCGAAATAGCTACCCAGGTAAAGCAAGTTTACCTACAACTGACCTATTATTATTCAAAGCAAAAACTCTTTGCTTACCAGGATAGCTTGTATTCGGGCTTTTTCAGGGCGGCGGAACAAAGGGCAAAACTTGGTGAAACCAATCGTTTGGAAATGATCACTGCCCGTTCACAAAGCCTCGAAGTAAAAAATCAGCTGCACCAGGTGACTGCAGATTTGACCATAGCAAAACAAAAATTGCAGACCATCCTAAACACTTCATTTGTTGTAGTGCCAAAGGATACAGTTTTGCTTCCGGTAGATTTTCTTCCGGTAACCGATAGCCTGACCATAACAGGAAATCCATCAGCAGGATACATGAGGCAGCAGCTGGAAATTGCCAAATTCGAGACGAATCTGGAACGAAGCAAAATGTTGCCCGATTTTACGATTGGGTATTTTAGTCAGACAATGCAGGGTACTCAAGAGGTGAACGGTATCCCCAGAACATTTGGTCCGGGAGAGAGGTTCAATGGCATTCAGGCCGGCATAGCCATCCCCTTGTGGTTTGTATCTTATACTTCAAAAACAAAGGCAGCAAAATTGAAGTCTCAGGTTGCCGAAACAAACGCTGAATATTATTCAAAATCGCTCGCAGGAAACTACCGCACATTGTTTGGTGAATATGAAAAGTATAAAAATAGCGTAGACTATTATGAACACCAGGCTATTCCTGAAGCCAACTTAATTATTGAACAAACTACCCTCAGCTTCAGGGCCGGAGCCTTGGATTATATAGAATACATTTTAAATCTTTCCAGAGCACTTGCCATCAAACAAAACTACCTCGAGGCCCTGAATAATTACAATCAAACCATTGTTTCCATTGATTTTATCACAGGTAAAATCTTTTAATACTGCACTATCATGATAAAAAATAAACTCTTCTCAGTCTTTTTCATTTCAGTCTTTTTGATCGCTTTGGTTTCGTGTGGCGATGGCAAACAACCTGCCGATGCAGCCAAGGCAGTAGAAGTTCTCCCCGAAGATATTGTGGAGCTTAGGGCTGACCAGATAAAAATGGCGCAAATTGAAACAGCATCCATCGAAACCCGGGCGCTCAGCGGAACACTCAAAGTTAGCGGGACTGTTGCTGCGGCACCTCAAAACATGGCTACAGTGAGTATGCCAATGGGTGGATTTGTAAAAAGCACTTCCCTTTTGCCTGGGAATGCGGTTCAGAAGGGTCAAATTTTGGCCATTCTCGAAAATCAGGATTTCGTAGACATTCAGCAGAATTTTCTCGAAGCAAGGAACAAGCTTGAATTTGCCGAAGCTGAGTACAATCGCCACACAGAACTCTACAAGAACGATGTTTATTCCCAACAAAATCTGCAGCAAGTTACCACGGAATACAAAAATCTCAAGGCGCAGGTAAAAGCTCTGGAGCAGAAATTGGCCATGATTGGCATCAATCCAAAAAATCTTCATGAAGACAATATCAGCAGCGCTGTGGCAGTTGTTTCTCCAATATCCGGCTACGTGAAAACGGTAAATATCAACCTTGGGAAATTTGTGGCTCCTTCTGATGTTTTATTCGAAATTGTCAACAGTGACAAGCTATTTCTTGAACTGACACTTTACGAAAAGGATGCCTCCAAGGTATCTGCCGGACAAAAGATCCGGTTTTTCATCAACAATGAAACGGAGCTTCATGAGGCGGTAATCTATCAGACTGGCAAATCAATTAGCGCAGACAGGACTTATAAGGTATATGCCAGCGTTACGGCTACCTGTAAGAATGTCCTGCCGGGGATGTACGTAAACGCGGTAATTGAATCATCCAGCCAAAAGGTCACAGCCTTGCCTTCTGAAGCTATTGTGAGCTTTGATGACAAAGACTACATCTTTGTTTTCGACAAGGACAAGGAAGAAGGAGGAAAGCCTTTTACCGAATACCGTATGGTTGAGGTGCATAAAGGTGTCTCTGACAATGGATTTACTGAGATTATTCTTCCCGAAGGGTACAATGTTGCTACGGCCAAAGTGGTGGTAAAAGGAGCATACAACCTGCTTTCAGCGAAGAAAAATGCAGGAGAAATGAGCTGTTGAAAAGGTTTCAGATCTGTTGTTATTTAGAACCTAATTAAATTCATTTCCGGGTTGTATTACTTATTGATCGTGGTTATTTTTATGAAAAATATTTAAACATCAGCAGATGAAGACAATTTCCCTATTCTTGACCCTCTTTATTTCCATCGTATTGATTTCCAATGCTCAGGAAACCACCAAATGGCGCAACGAAAATTCTTCCGGACGCTATTTCTCTGACAACTTATTGACAGTATGGCCTGCAGACGGCCCTCAGGTCTTGTGGTCCTTTGATAAGTTGGGCAAAGGATTTTCTTCTCCTGCTTTTGCCAATGGTAAAATTTATATCAACGGGATGGTCGACGGTCAGGCCGTATTGTTTGTTCTGGACAAAGATGGCAAAGAACTTCAAAAATTCGATTATGGGAAAGAGTTTGAAGCCAGTTATCCCGGAGTCCGTTCAACCCCAACCATTGCCGGAGATTTGGCCTATATGCTTACCGGAAATGGACGATTGGTTTGCATTGATTTGAAAGCAGGCAAAGAACTTTGGTCCAAGGATACTTTCACACAGATGGATGGTGCAAATATTACCTGGGGTGTCACTGAAGCGTTGCTGATAGACGGTGAAGTGATTTACTGCACACCTGGAGGGAAAATCAATAATGTGGTGGCATTGAACCGTAAAAGCGGTCTGCTAATTTGGAGTTCCCCCGGATTGGGAGAGCTTTCAGCCTATTGTACTCCTCAACTTATTCAACTTGCAGCCAGAAAGTTAATCGTTACGCACACGGCCAGTCATGTTTTGGGAATTGATGCTTCAAATGGGAAATTGCTGTGGAGTTCAGAACACCCCAACGAATGGGCTGTTCACCCGAATACCCCGATTTATGCCGACGGACGTGTTTTTGTCTTCAGTGGATATGGACAAGGCGGCGAGATGCTTAAATTGAGCGCAGACGGTGGTTCTGTTTCCAAAGAATGGACCATCAAAGGATTTGACAGCCGCATAGGCGGAGCCGTCCTAATCGACGGATTTATGTACGGATCGGGTGATACGGATCGCAATTGGCAGTGCATTGACTGGAAGACAGGAGAGAAGAAATATTCATCTTCAGTTGTAGGAAAAGGGGTTGTGATCGCTGTGAACAACAAATTGATCGGATATTCAGAAATGGGGGAATTGTTCCTCGCAGAAGCCGATCCCAAAGAATTTAAAGTGATCAGTAAAACAAAGGTCACGCTTGGATCAGAACAGCATTGGGCACATCCGGTTGTCAACAAGGGCATCTTGTATGTTCGTCATGGCAATGCATTGATTGCCTACAAAATTTCCAATTGACAGAGGGTTTTCTGAGCAATTGGCATCCAGCGATCGGAGAAATTTCCTGCCGGGATGATAGTAACCTGAAAAATGGCAATATTGGGAAAGCTTTATAAACATGGATTGTGGATTGTTGCGGCAGTAATTCTGGCTCTCTTTTTCTGGTGGATTATAAAGGATCCAACTGGTCATTTTACAGCAAGCAACCCGGGTGATGATCATCGCGGGGTCGATTCCTCAGCAGTGAATGAGGTGATCAATATTGGTGGAAATTTTCAGTTATTTGGCACCTCATCAAGTAATCTCAAGGGTACCTGGCCAAGATTCAGAGGGGCAGATTTTGACAATATCGACAAAAAATCGATGCCCCTAAGAAGTAAGTGGGCCGGTAATCAACCTGAGATACTGTGGTCCGCTGAGCTGGGTGAGGGTCATGCCGGAGCCGCAATTTACGAAGGAAAGGTCTTCATGATGGATTATGATGAAGTCAAACGGGAAGACGCCCTGCGTTGTTTTGCTTTGGAAGATGGCAAAGAATTATGGCGGAGATCGTATGGGGTGAGCTTGAAGAGAAATCACGGGATGTCTCGTACAGTTCCTGCCGTTACCGCAGACTATGTGTTGACCATAGGTCCGAGATGTCACGTCATGTGTGTTAAAAGGGAAACCGGAGATCTTGTTTGGACGATCGATATGGTCAGGCAATATAAGGCTGAAGTACCGCTGTGGTTCACTGGTCAATGTCCACTGATCGATAACAATAAAGCCATTCTTGCCCCGGGCGGAAGTTCAATCATGGTGGCTGTCGACCTTCAGACAGGCAAGGTATTGTGGGAAACGCCTAATCCCGGCGGACTAAAAATGTCTCATTCCTCCATCATGCCCTGGACGTTTAAAGGGAAAAAGATGTATGTCTACAGTGCTGTTGGAGGTATTCTTGGTATTTCAGCAGAGGGTGCTGATGAGGGTAAGATTCTCTGGATATCTAAAAAGTGGAACCATTCTGTTGTCGCACCGGCTCCTGTTTGCTTGCCGGATGGGAAAATTCTTTTGACAGCCGGTTACGGAGCAGGCAGCATGGTGATTAAGGTCACACCTTCGGGCAATGCGTACCAGGTTGACGTATTGAAAGAGTACCTGCCAAAAGATGGGATGGCCAGCGAGCAGCAGACTCCCCTGGTATGGAACGGATTGCTTCTCGGGATTCAGCCCAAAGATGCCGGACCTTTGCGCAATCAGCTGATTTGCGTCAATCCGAACGATGTCTCTAAAGTGATCTGGACCTCAGGTAAGGAGAATCGTTTTGGCCTTGGCCCGTACTTGATTGCCGACAATAAAATGTTTGTTTTGAGCGATGACGGGACTCTTACCATGATTCAGCCTGATGCCAAAAAGTACATTCAGATGGCACAGAAAAAATTGTTTAATGGTCAGGATGCATGGGGTCCGATTGCGGTAGCCGACGGCCGCATGATTTTGCGTGATTCCAAAACGATGTATTGTATAAAAATTAGCAATTAACACCATGAACCGAAAACTGATAAATGGACTCTTGGTTTTTTTCGCGCTTGCCATTGTGGCAATCATTGTCTGGGATTTTATGGGGAATAAGGCCGGAAAAAATGTACCAAACCCTTACGAGTACAATATTGATGAATTTCGAAAAGTCGATTCAACAAAAGTTATTTACACGGAGATCCTTAATTTTCCAGTTGTCGCAGATGTGCTTTCCGGTATAGCCATAAGTGACTCGTTAATCATCGTAGCCGCCGGCAACCAGATACTTAAATACGATCTTTTAGGTAAGGAAGTCTTTCGAAAAGCAATACCGGATTCATCCATATGTGTCGCAGTTGATAAGAACAAGGATATTTGGATCGGTACCCGACATTATATTGCACAATACGATTCAAACGGTACTCTTTTGAACCGCTGGAATTCTTTTGGGGACCGGTCGGTCATCACCTGTCTGGCCGTCTCAGGCGAAAGGGTATTTGTTGCAGATGCCGGAAACAGGGTGGTTTACCAATGCGACCGAACCGGGAAAATTATTCAGAAAATAGGCGAGAAAAATGAGCAGAAGGGTGTTCCCGGTTACGTCATTCCAAGTCCTTTCATGGATCTGGCGATCGACGATGAAGGTTTTCTCTGGGTCGTTAACACCGGAAGGCACAGTTTTGAAAACTACAATGCCGATGGTTCCTTGAGAACTTCCTGGGGTATTCCGGGTATGAAGATAGAAGGTTTCAGCGGATGCTGCAATCCGGCAGAAATGGCGATCATGGACGATAATTCATTCGTTACCAGCGAAAAGGGGTTGCCTCGAATTAAGTTGTATGGCCAACATGGAGATTTTAAGGGAATCGTTGCTCCGCCGGAATCGTTTAATCCGGACAGCTATTATGCTCCGGATGTGGCAGTTGATGCCAAACACCAGGTTTTTGCGCTCGATTTTGCAAGGAAACAGGTAAGGATTTTTAAATTAAAATGAACATCTGAAAACAATGGATAACCGAAAATTAGCACGAAGGGAGTTTTTCAGAAAGGGCATTCAATACACTATTTTGTCTGCAATGGCCGGCGGAACTGTTTATTGGCTTTCAGACAACCGGATCAGTGCTGAGGACTGCAGCAAATCAAAATTTTGTGATGGCTGCGGAAAGGTAACAGAGTGTACCCTTGATCAGGCTAAAAAATTCAGGAAAGATGAGCAAAGATAACCTTCCAAAAAAGATGGATCGCCGCCGGCTGATCAAAAATGGGATGCAGCTTACCCTGGGTCTTTCCTTGGTAAGCATCGCCGGATGGTCTGCCTTCAAATCCACCTCTGATAGACTGGTCTGGCAACTGGATCCCTTTAAATGCGTTCAATGCGGCCGTTGTGCCAAGGAGTGCGTGATGACACCTTCTGCTGTCAAATGTGTCCATGCTTTTAATTTATGTGGATATTGCGATTTGTGCGGAGGGTATTTAAAACCGGATCCAAATGCAAGAACTACTGCTGCAGAAAACCAGCTCTGTCCGACAGCCGCCATCAAAAGAAAATACATCGAAGATCCATATTTCGAATATGAGATTGATGAAGCATTGTGCATCGGATGTGCCAAATGTGTGGCAGGCTGCACCTCCTTTGGCAATGGTTCACTTCACCTGCAAGTTCGTCACGACCGATGCAAAAATTGCAATGAATGTGCTATAGCCAGGGTCTGTCCGGCTGAGGCTTTCCAGCGTGTCCCGATAAGTTCACCTTATCTGATTAAGGGGGATTTTACGAAGGGCAAAAAAAGTTGAGAGTTGAGAACTGAGAGTTGAGAGTGAGAGTCGTGCAGGGGCTGCCCTATGTGGCTGTCCGGAGAGAGGGAAGTTTGGAGTACTTAGAGTTTGGAGTACTTAAAGTTAATAGTTGAGAACTGAGAGTGAAGTGCGAAGAGGGAACAATGAAGAGTGTATAATGAATAACGAATAATGGGAAAGGCACCGGTCCCCGAGCGTAGCCGAGGGGTGATGAAAATAGTTTGGATGCTTGTGATGCTGTTTGTAACAGCTCAGTCATTTGCATTGGAAGCGCAGCAGCGGTTTCCAAAGCCGGAATTTGCTACGGGATATGCCCAGCCCTCCACAACCTCACCCTCGCCAAGATTTCTGCTTCTCGAATACCTGGATATATTAGTATTGTTGGCATCCTTGTCGGTTGTTACCTGGTTTGTCCTGAAGAAACGTTCCCGGAAGGGAGTCTTCTGGACCTCAGTATTCTCCTTGCTTTATTTCGGTTTTTACCGTGAAGGTTGCATCTGCTCGATTGGTGCCATTCAGAATATGGTGCTCGGCGTCGTAGACAATACCTATAAAATACCGTTAACAGCCTTTGTGTTTTTTCTGCTTCCGCTGGTGTTCTCGCTTTTTTTTGGCCGGACTTTTTGTGCCGGCGTTTGTCCGCTGGGTGCCATTCAGGATATCATTGTGATAAAACCCATTGAACTGCCCAAATGGCTGCAAAAAGTATTGGGACTGATTCCGTATTTGTACCTGGGATTGGCGGTGCTGTTCGTAGCCACGAAATCCGAATTTATCATCTGCCGGTATGATCCATTTGTGGGATTATTCAGGTTTGATGCTCCTTTTCACATGATGATGCTGGGTATTTTATTTCTGGCAACTGGCGTTTTTGTTGCGCGTCCCTATTGTCGCTTTTTTTGTCCGTATGGCGTTTTGCTGGGCTGGATGTCCAGATTTTCTTCCAATCATATGGCAATTACTCCGGCGGCTTGCATCCAGTGCAAACTATGTGCAAATTCCTGTCCGTTTGGAGCAATCAATGAACCGGTTGTCGAGACCGGAAAACGACACAGCAATGTAAACAGGCTAATCACCTATTTTATCCTTCTGCCTCTGTGGACAGGTATTGGCGGACTAGCCGGCTCGATGGTGCATGTTCCTTTGTCGCATTACAACAAGACTGTTTTCCTGGCAGAGCAGCTTATTGAACACCCCGAATTGAAAGATGATCAGAAAAATATAGACATCCGTACTTTTTTAACTTCTGGTAAGACGACAACACAATTAATCGCTGAGGCAGATGCCATCCGTCATCAGTTTTATATTGGAGGTTGGCTTCTAGGCGGGTTTATGGGTTTTGTCATTGGAACAGGTTTGATCCGATTGTCAGCTTTCAGAAGGCGCGACGATTGGGAGCCAGATAGGACCAACTGCCTGAGCTGTGCCAGATGCATGGAGTTTTGTCCGGTAAAAAAGGGTGAAGATGGAAAAATTACAATCGATGAACGATAAAATCAAACTAGCCGGAAGGGTCGCTATTTTTGCGGCCGGGTTTGCAGCACTAATTGCGGTGCTGCTGATTGCGAATTACGTTCAATCCCGTCTGAACGATCCGATAGAAAACAAAACGATTCCAGCATTGGTGAAGCGTTTGAATGCTTCGCCCGAAGATGAAACCCTGAAATCTGAGATTAGGGCTTTTGACCTAATGGCAAGAAAAGCCTATTTCACGACGAAGTGGCAAATTCGGACAGGCACTTACCTGATGTTTCTAAGCTTAATCATTTCCATTCTTTCGATTCGATACCTTTTGGCAGCAAAGTCTAAATTGAGTGAAATCGACCCCGCAAGGGAAGAAAAAGGTCTTGACCTGCTAATTGCCCAAAAATGGGTGATATACACCGGTTCAGGTTTGATATTGCTGGCCCTGGTGTCCGGATTACTCTCTTACAATTCGTTGAAAGAGTACATGGTCAACGAAACGATGGCAGCCAGTACTGAAAAAATTGATAATCCGGTTTTACCTGCAAGTAATCAAGCTAATAATGTCCAGGCAGATTCTGCAGCCGTTCAGCCAAAAGCCAAAGCTGAGGTTTCAGGACCACAGGTTACTAAAGATTCGGTTTCAGCGAAAGCGGCCACTCCCTCACTCCCTGGATTGCCCACAAAGGCTCAATTGAGGGCCAACTTCCCATTCTTCAGAGGTTCTGAGGGAACAGGTGTGGCGTTCCAGAAAAAGCCGCCGGTGGATTGGAATGGAGCTGATGGAAAAAATATTCGGTGGAAAGTGAAAATTCCAAAGCCGGGATTCAGTTCACCAATCATCTGGGGAAATCAGATTTTCGTGACAGGGGCAGATGCTCAAAGCCGCATGGTCTATTGCTATGACCGGAATTCAGGAAAATTGCTTTGGGAGGCAGCGGCTGATAAAATTGCAGGATCGCCTGCAGCGATGCCAAAAGTTACCACGGATACTGGTCTGGCGGCGCCAACAATGGCCACCGACGGCCGATCTGTTTTTGCACTCTTTGCCACCGGTGATCTGCTGGCACTAGATATGAACGGCAAACGGATCTGGGCCAAAAACCTTGGACTTCCTGACAATCACTACGGTCATTCATCATCCCTGATTGTTTACAAGGATAAGTTGCTGGTTCAATATGACACCAATAAAACCGGAAAGTTGCTGGCTTTTGACAGCCAAACCGGAAATCCCGCATGGGAAACGCTCCGCAATTCAAAGATATCCTGGTCGTCACCCGTTTTGGTGAACACAGGTAGTCGCATGGAGCTGATCCTGACAACCAATCCAAATGTTAGCAGCTACAATCCGGATACTGGAAAAGAACTTTGGAAGATCGCCTGCCTTTCAGGTGAGGTGGGACCGTCTGCTGGCTATGCCGATGGGATGGTCTTTGCGGCCAACGAATATGCAAAGCTTGTCGGCATAAAAGCAGGGGATTCGCCTCAGATTGTCTGGGAAGCTGATGAATTTTTGCCGGAGGTTTCTAGTCCGCTGGCTGTTAACGGACTACTTTACATCGCTACCTCATATGGCGTTTTTGCCTGTTATGATGCCAAAACAGGAACAAAATTGTGGAGCGAAGAATATGGGGATTCTTTCTATTCTTCACCCATTTACGCAGATGGGAAAGTCTATTTGACGAATACTGCCGGCAAGACTTACATCGTTAAGACGACCAGGGATTACCAGTTGGTTGGTACGCCCGAAATTGGGGAAAGATCGGTTTGTTCACCAGTATTTATGGACGGAATGGCCTATCTGAGGGGCATAAATCAACTGTATTGCATCGGGTCTAAATAATTGAGGAATTTTGAAGTGAAGGAAGATATTGGCAGCAAACAAATTGTAGATCAAATAATTGCGGAGAAGGGGAGGTCTGCCGGAGCTGTTATTCCTATCCTTCAGGCGATGCAAGACAGGTTTAATTATCTGCCTGAGGAGAGTCTGCGATACGTTTGCAAGAAGACGGATATCACACCCGAACAAATTATTGGTGTCTCCTCTTTTTATTCTCAATTCAGAATGCATCCCGTTGGGGAACACATCATCAAGGTATGTGTTGGGACTGCTTGCCATGTAAAAGGTGCCGGGCATGTGTATGATGCAATGAGACGACATTTCAATCTGACGGGGCAGGAGGACACCGATATTTCAAAAAAATACACGCTCGAAAAAGTTTCTTGTCTTGGTTGCTGCACTCTGGCACCTGTGGTTCAGATTGATGAGATTACCTATGGCCATGTTACTTCCGATAAAATTGAAAATATAATCAAAGATTTTGAACATCATTTTGGACCTTCCGGATCCAAAAAAGGAGTGTTCAGAACTGCCGACGGAAATGAGATTCAGGGCGAAATCCGCATCGGATTAGGTTCTTGCTGCGTAGCTTCAGGTAGTGAAGAGGTAAAGCAAGCAATCGAAGATGCTGTTTCTGAAACGGGAATAAGTCTGACGCTCAAGAATGTTGGTTGTGTTGGCATGTGCCATCAGGTACCGCTGGTGGAAGTTATTCCGCACAATGGAAAACCAACCTTATACGCCAAAGTGAGGCCGGAGGAGATCAGGGGTATCATCAACAGCCATTTTAAATCGCTAAGAACAATCGACCGTTGGAAGAACAACCTCTACCGCTTTTTCGAAAAAGTGCAGACGGACGCGGTTTGGGAAGGTGTGAAAAAATATGCCATCGATGCCAGGGAAACGCAGGTCGTGGATTTTCTGGACCGGCAGGTTCCTATTGCTACTCAATACCGTGGTACAATTAATCCCCTTGACATTCAGGAATACCTCGACCATGAAGGATTTCAGGCCATGAAGACCTGTTTGGTTTCGATGACTCCAGATCAGATCATTGATACGATTGCAGACAGCGGGCTCAGGGGAAGGGGAGGAGCAGGGTTCCCTACCGGTCGGAAATGGAAGCTTGTTTCGGAGAACAAATCAGAGACAAAGTACTTGATTTGCAATGGTGATGAAGGTGATCCCGGTGCATTTATGGACAGGATGTTGCTGGAGTCTTATCCTTACCGGGTTATCGAAGGGATGGTCATTGGTGCCAAAGCCGTAGGGGCTACCCATGGATTTTTCTACATCCGGGCCGAATATCCACTGGCGCTCAAGCGCATCAGGCAAGCACTGATCTATTGCCGCGAAAATAATTATCTAGGCGAAAATATTTTGGGAAGCGGCTTTACTTTTGATATAGAAATCTACGAAGGAGCCGGAGCATTTGTGTGTGGAGAGGAGACTGCCTTGATGGCATCCATCGAAGGTCAGCGGGGGTTTCCGAGAATTCGTCCGCCTTTCCCTGCTGTCAGCGGTTTGTGGAAACAGCCTACCCTAATCAACAATACCGAAACTTTTGCACAGGTTTCCTACATCATTCGCGAAGGTGCGGCCCATTTTGCAGCCATCGGTAAAGGGGCAAGTAAAGGAACCAAGGTTTTTTCCCTGGCGGGGAAGGTGAATCGTGGCGGACTGATCGAGGTCCCAATGGGAATCACCGTTCGTCAGATTGTAGAGGAGATTGGTGGCGGCGTGCAAAACGGAAAAAAATTCAAGGCAGTTCAGGTGGGAGGCCCCTCAGGAGGATGTGTTCCAGCAGAATTATACGATACACCCATCGATTACGAATCTTTGCTGGAGGCCGGTGCAATGATGGGCTCCGGCGGACTGGTGGTTCTGGATGAATCAGACTGCATGGTGGAAATAGCTCGTTATTTTCTCTCATTTACTCAAAACGAATCCTGTGGAAAATGCACCTTTTGCCGCGTTGGAACCAAAAGAATGCTCGAAATTCTTACCAGGATTACATCAGGCAAAGGAGTAGTAAAGGATTTGGAGGAGCTGGAATATCTGGCACACTGGACCAAAAAGGGAAGCTTATGCGGACTTGGAAAATCTGCTCCGAATCCAATTCTTTCGACGCTTAAATATTTCCGGGATGAATATCTGGCGCATATCAATGGGAAATGCCCGTCGGGTAAGTGTCAGGCAATAATTCAATATCAGATCAACGACCTGTGCATAGGATGTACAAAATGCGCGCAAAAATGTCCAACAGAAGCAATTCTGTTCAAACCGCACGAAAAGCATATCGTCATCAATGATCTGTGCATCAAGTGTGATGCCTGCCGCGAGGTATGCCCCGTCGATGCCGTCATCATCACGTAGAGACGCACGGTTGTGCGTCTTGTTGGGTGTCGCATCATCTAGAGACTCAAGGTTGTGCGTCTTCTTGGGATTTGCATCAAATATCGAGACGCACAGCCGTGCGTCTGTACAATACAAAATAATGTAATATCAAAATATTGTTTTCAATTATTAATGGTAAAACTCACAATAAATAGCAAGACGGTAGAAGTTCCTGAGGGTACTTCTGTTTGGCAGGCCGCAAAGTCTGCAGGAATAGTTGTGCCAACAATATGCTATACCGAGGAAGCCGAACATTTCACTTCATGCATGGTATGCCTGGTGAAAGATGCCGGAAACGGACGATTGTTTGCCTCCTGTTCGACACCGGTTTTTGATGGGCAGCAGGTAATCACCAACGACCAGGAGACCGAAGAGTCGCGTGTGGCAGCACTTGAATTGTTGCTCAGCGAACATGTGGGAGATTGCGAAGCCCCATGCCAGCTTGTATGTCCGGCTCACATGAACATCCCGCTGATGAACAGGTTGATTGCCAAAGGAGATTTTGCCAAAGCACTTGAAGTTGTCAAGCGCGACATCGCTATACCCGCCATCCTTGGAAGAATATGTCCTGCTCCATGTGAGGCAGGGTGCCGTCGTAAACAGGTTGATGAGGCTGTCTCTATCTGTCACTTAAAACGTTATTCAGCCGATGTGGATTTAGGAAATGCAAGTCAATTTCTACCTGAACAAACGCTTCATTCCGGTAAGAGGGTAGCCATCATTGGGTCTGGTCCGGCTGGACTTTCCGCCGCATGGTACCTTCAATTGAAAGGTCATCAGGCCACTATTTTTGAAAAAAACGATCTGGCAGGTGGAGAATTGTTGAAACTTGATGCTGAATTGTTGCCACGGGATGTTTTGGATCAGGAAATCTCTGTGATACAGACTACAGGCGTTATTATTCGGCTTAGCCATGCCATTGATGAGAATGAATTCTCAAGACTTCAGACAGAATTTGACGCCACAGTTGTCGCCATTGGAACCATCAAAGAGGGAATGACAGTTTTCGGATTGGAGAAAGGTGCTCAAGGAATTACGGTCGAAAAATCCAGCTACCTGACTTCCCTACCAAAAGTTTTTGCCATAGGTAATGCACTCCGGAACTCTAAAATGGCCGTCAGATCTGCCGGACAAGGGAAAGAGGTTGCCACAGTTATTGATAACTTTCTGAAGACTGAGAAAATATCCCCTTATCAGGAACGCTTTAGCTCCAAATTTGGCCGATTGGCAGAACTCGAATTCGAACATTATTTGAAGGATTCAGAATCTGCTCCAAGGCAGATTGGTGGTCAAGTGGGCTTTTCAATGGAAGCAGCCATGACTGAAGCCAAACGATGCATGCACTGCGACTGCCGCAATCCGGAATCTTGCGTGCTCCGGAAATTGTCTGATGAGTACAAAGTTTCTCAAAAGCGTTTCACAACAGAAGAGCGTAAACCGGTTGAAAAATTGATCCACCGTCAGGGAGTCGTCTATGAATCAAATAAATGCATCAAGTGCGGTATTTGCGTCAGGCTGACAAGGCAATACAAGGAAGAGTTTGGTTTTACTTTTGTAGGTCGCGGATTCGATGTCAAAGTGGGCGTCTCTTTCAATGAAGGAATTGAAAAGGGATTGGCCAAAACTGCTGCGATCGTGGCAAAAGCTTGCCCAACAGGCGCACTTTCCATGTTTAATGAGGAGGAACAATTATGAATATCAACATAGTACAGTTGAACTGTAATGGCCGCACTATTCGACGGGCCTTCGCTCTTCTCTATTCCCTCTTCACTCTTCTTTCTTCCTCCTCCGCCCAGCAGTGGAGCGTCTTTCGGGGTGACCAGCAGCTCACAGGCACAACTCAGGCTACTCTCCCTGATAAGCCAAAACTGCTCTTTTCATTTCAAACAGAGGATGTCATTAAGGCATCTCCGGTTGCTACCGGTCAAACGATCTTTTGCGGATCAACGGACGGTTTTATGTATGCCATAGGTTTCGACGGAAAATTAAAGTGGAAGTTTAATGCCGGAAATGGCATTGAGGCACCTGCTTTGTTGATCAATGGATCAGTGTTGTTCGGTACCCTGGAAGGTCTTTTTTTCAAGTTAGACGACAAAACGGGCAAGAAAATTTGGACATACAAAACAGACAATCAAATAATGGGTTCGGCCAATTGGCTTAAAACCGGTAATCGGATAAGTTTGGTCGTCGGTAGCTACGACTATAACCTTCATGCCGTTGGTTTCGTAAAAGGAGATAGTTTATGGCGATACGAATCGGATAATTACATCAACGGTGCTCCGGCTATCTGGTCGAAATATGCAGTTTTCGGCGGCTGTGATGGCTTTTTGCACCTGGTAAATATTCCTGAAGGGAAGGTTTTTAAAAAGATCAAGTTGCAGACATATGTTGCCTCTTCGCCTGTTATCGAAGAGAATAAAGCATATGTTGGTGATTACGAGGGAAGGTTTTTCTGCGTAGATCTTGAAACAGGAAAAATTGTCTGGACATATGATGATCCGGGAAAAAATCTTCCTTTTTTGGCATCTCCTGCATTAAGTGGGAATTTCATCGTTGTAGGAAACCAGGACCGATATATCTACTGTCTTGATAAAACAACAGGCAAGGAGATATGGAAGGTCAAGGCAAGCAGCAGGGTCGAATCTTCCTCCGTGATTGCATCCGGCAAAGTAATTACAGGCACCATGGATGGGTTGTTGTACATTCATGATCTGAAAACAGGAGCCGAACTTTGGAAATATGAACTTGGTAGTCCGGTAATTGGTAGTCCGGCAGTAATTTCCGGCAAGATTATCGTTGGTGCCGGCAACAGAATTTATGTATTTGGAAATTAATTTGATCATTCAATAGTTAATGAAGATAGCACACATTATTCCGGGTTCAGGCGGCAGTTTTTATTGTGGAAACTGCCTTCGCGACAGTAAATATGTCAGGGCGCTGAAAGACCTGGGACATCAGGTTATAAAAGTGCCGATGTACCTTCCATTGTTTGATGATGCCCATGATATTGACGAAGTTCCTGTATTTTATGGTGCTGTAAATCTATATTTAAAGCAACGATTCTCATTTTTCAGGCACATGCCAGCTTTCGTAGAAAATGCTTTGGATTCAAAAAGTGTACTGCAAATGGCTGCTCAGAAGGCTGGGTCGACAAGGGCAAAAGGCTTGGAGGAAATGACAGTTTCCATGCTGCTTGGTGAAGAAGGTCAGCAAAAAGCGGAGCTGGATCGAATGGTTGACTGGTTGGCCGAGGTTGCCAAACCTGATGTCGTTCATCTTTCAAATGCTCTTCTTCTTGGTCTGGCGAGATCCATTAAACAAAGGCTCAATATCCCTGTAGTCTGCTCCCTGCAGGACGAAGACGTTTGGGTGGATGTGATGTCTGACAAGCACAGGCAGGAGGTGTGGGATTTGATGAGCGAGCGGGGAAAAGAAATTGATGCCTTCATTGCGGTAAGCGACTTTTATGCAACCGAAATCAGGAACAAAATGGTAATTCGGGATGATCAGATGCACACCGTTCACATTGGTGTGGATCCGGATGATTATCAGCCGCGGGATATTGCCTCGAAAGAGCCAGCCATCGGATTTATTTCAAGGACGTGCGAAGAAAATGGTCTTGCAGTTTTGGTAGATGCTTTTATTCTATTGTTGAAGAATCCTGCGTTTAGCAAGGTAACTCTCAAAATAACTGGGGGAGATACCGATGATGACCATGCTTACATCAAAGAACAAAAGCGCAAAATTGCGCATGCCGGACTGACAAAAAGCGTCTTTTGGATAGACGAATTTGAAGGGGAGGAGAGGCTGGAATTTTACGATTCCGTGCGCTTAATCTCTGTGCCGGTTTTGAATGGTGAAGCCTTCGGACTCTATCAGCTAGAGGCTATTGCATCCGGAATTCCGATGGTGCAACCCGCCTTGGGTGCGTTTCCTGAGGTCATAAATTTAAGTGGAGGCGGGGTAATTTATGGTTCAAATAATGCAGAGAATTTATCAGAAGCCCTTGCCGGACTGATTCTTGATCCTGAAAAATTGAAGACTCTGAGCAGCTCCGGACTATCAGGTGTAAGGGAACATTTTGACATCCATCATCAGGCTAAGAAGATGGTGAAAGTATATGAACAAGTTTTAAAGAGCAGAGAGGACAAGCCAGCATGATCTTGAATGTTCAGAAAATTTCGAAGAGCTATTTCACTGATGGCAATGGAGCTGGAAGATTAATTCTTGATCAACTTGACCTGTCGGTCAGAAAAGGTGAACGGATTGCCATTGTCGGCCCTTCGGGATCAGGCAAAACAACCTTGCTGAATCTGATCGGAACGTTAGACCGACCCGATGCAGGCAAGATAATTTTCGGTGGCCTTGATTTGTCTGAGATGAATGATGAGCAACTTGCTCAATTCAGAAATGAAAAAATTGGCTTTGTCTTTCAACAACATTTTTTGCTTCCACAGCTTTCGTTGTATGAGAATGTCCTGTTGCCAACGCTTGCCAACAAAAAATTGCAGGGACCAAAAGTGCTTGAGCGTGCTAATCGACTCATTGATCGCGTTGGCTTAACTTCGGTGAAGAACCAGAAGCCATCTGCTCTTTCCGGAGGTGAATGCCAGCGATGCGCTGTGGTACGGGCATTGATCAATGGTCCGCAGCTGCTTTTGGCAGATGAACCTACCGGAGCCCTTGACCAGTCATCATCAGGTATTTTGGCTGATTTGCTGGTGGAACTCAATAAGGAAGAGGGTGTAACATTGATTGTAGTAACCCACTCAGAGGAGGTTGCCCGTAAAATGGATCAAAAATATACTTTGATAAACGGAAAATTAGTGAATTAAAAATTCACATAAAGAAATGACAATCAATCGATTGATTTTTCGTTCAATTCAGTTCTTCAAAAATCTGAATTTTGGGGTTGTGCTGGGTTTGGCCCTTAGCACGGCCGTTTTAATCGGGGCACTTGTTGTCGGAGATTCTATCAGGTATAGTTTGGAACAGATTGTTCAACAGCGTTTGGGCAAAACTTCGCAGGTAATCACAGTAGGTGAACGCCTATTCAGCAAACAACTATCCGCCGGGATTTCGCGGCAAATAAATACTCAAACGACTGCCTTGCTTCGTTCCAATGGTTTTGGGGTGATCGATGGCGGCGCCTCTCGGGTGAATCAACTGGCCATATGGGGAGTCGATCCTGCCTTGGGGAAATTTGGGAACTCACCTGAAGCATTTCAGCTGAAAGGCAATGAGGCTGCCATCAATGAGCATCTTGCGCGAATCGCCGGACTAAAAATCGGAGATGAATTTCAATTGAGAATCAACAAGCTCAATACCTTTCCAGCCAATACCCCTTTTGTTTCCAAGACCGAAAACAGTGTCTCCTCTCTGGTCAAAGTTGTGCGAATCCTCACCGCCAACGAACTTGGTAACTTTCAATTGCAAAATAGCCAGTCAGCGCCTCGTAATATATTCCTGAACCTTGACTGGCTGAACGGGCAGATGAAACTTCAAGATAAGGCCAATGTCATTCTGATCGATGAAAAATATGCTGGGAATGACCTTTCAAAATTTCTTCAACAGAACTGGAAGGCCGGGGACATAAATTTAAAATTCAGGGAAGATTCTTTGCTGAACTTCACAGAACTTATTTCAGACCGCGTGTTTGTTGAGACATCGGTTGAGCGTTTTTGTAGCGAGCGCCTTCCGGCTTCTCAACCGATATTCTCTTATTTTGTCAACGGCTTTTCTGCCAACAGTCTCCATACTCCATATTCATTTATTTCTTCTGATCCGCATCTTTCAGGTCAGCAGATCAAGGTGAGCAAATGGTTGGCAGATGACCTGAAATTAAAAAAGGGAGACAACATCAGGATCTCCTATTTCCAGGTTGGTCCGATGCAAAAGCTGATCGAAAGGGATACCGCTTTTGTTGTCAACGAAATCTATGTCCCTTCCGGTGAAACGGCCGACAGAAATCTGATGCCAGTCATTCCCGGACTTTCGGACGCAGGAAATTGCCGGGATTGGAAATCCGGGGTACCGATAGATCTGAAAAAAATAAGGCCGGTGGATGAGGCTTACTGGAAGCAATACGGAGGCACACCCAAAGCCTTCGTTTCATTGGAAACGGCCAGAAAATTGTGGGGGAACCGTTTCGGACAAGCTACTGCGATAAGAATCCTGGATTTTAAAAGTGCAGAATTTGATAAGTCACTTTTAGCCGGACTCAATCCTGCTGATTTGGGATTCGAAATCAAGGATGCTAAAAATATAGGGAAAAGTGCAGCAGCCGGTGGAGTGGATTTTGGTCAGCTGTTTCTAGGCCTGAGCTTTTTTGTCCTTTTCGCAGCCGTATTACTAACTTTCATTCTTTTTCGACTATTTCTGAACAACCGGAAATCAGAAATCGGGACACTTTCCGCTTTGGGATTTACCATCTCTGCTATTCAGCGATTGTATCTGAAAGAGTCTTCCGTCTATGTTTTCCTTGGTGTTCTTTTAGGAATTCCCTTTGGGATAGGATATAATTATCTGATAATAAATGCGATAAATACGATATGGGTCGATGTGGTTGGTACGACTGATGTTCATATGTTCATTTCTCCTATGTCGATATTGGCCGGAAGTTTGATTATGGCCATTACTTCATTGGTTACAATAAGTATCGTATTGAAGCGTTTCCTGAAAAAGCAGATTATCCATTTGCAACGGAAATCGACTATCGTGAAGTTAGAAACAGGCAAATGGTCTCTGAGAATTGGGATACTATTCCTGATGATTTCGATCCTGTTATTGGTTTTTAAAGGATACAGCAACGGGCAGATAAGCCCCGAATATTTCTTTATCAGTGGTTTTGGCTTGCTTCCCGGATTAATTTTTTTGGTCGATTTCTGGTTCTGCAAATTGGGTTCCTTTGGGACAAATAAACCATTTTCATTCCGGAAATTCTCTTTGCGCCGCCTGACTGCCGAGCGCCATCGCAATATTTTGATCATCAGCTTCCTGGCAACAGGTGTTTTTCTGGTCGTCTCTACAGGATTGAACAGGAAAGACCTCACTACAAATTCAGACAATCATGCATCCGGCACAGGTGGTTACGGATATTGGATAGAAACCAGTATTCCTGTCCTGAACAATATGGATACACCCAAAGGAAGAGAGGAGTTGGACTTGCCAGCCAATGCTGAAATAGTCTCAATGCCGGTAAGAAAGGGTGATGATGCCAGTTGCCTGAATCTAAACAAGATTGTTCAGCCCGAGATCATTGCCCTCAATCCAGGGATTTTCGACCAAAGAGCTTCCTTTTCTTTTGCCGATGTTTTGGAGGGGGTAGATCCTAACCATCCCTGGCTTTCTCTGGATCAAACCTTCAAAGATGGCGTGTTACCTGCTTTCGCCGACCAGACTGTCATTCAGTGGGGACTTGGTAAAAGCCTTGGCGATACACTTTTCTATACAAATGAGGAAGGTAAGTCTGTCAGGCTAAAACTGGTTGGCGGACTGGCCAATTCGGTTTTGCAAGGGAAAGTAATTATCTCTGAAAAGCATTTTGCCGAAGCATTTCCTACTGTCAGCGGCTCCACCTTGTTCCTGGTTGACCTTCCTGAAAAGGCATCTAATCTGGACGATTTGAAAAATGGTTGGCGTACTTTTGGTCCCGAAATTGCGAAGACTTCCGACCGCCTACTCACTTTTTACAGTATTGAAAGTACCTACCTCAATATATTCCTGATGCTTGGAGCGATTGCGCTTCTGATAGGAACTGTTGGACTTGGGATATTGCTATACAGGATTACCCTTGAACAGATTCCGGAGTACGCATTGTTGGTTTCGTTAGGGTATAAAAAATCACGGATAATTAAATTGGTCATGCTTGAAAGGCTCTTTCTGATTGTACTTTCAGTTCTGGCAGGCATTATTCCCGCAGTGCTGAGTGGACTTCCTACGTTATCATCCTCCTTGTATGCGAATCTGTGGATTTGGCTGCCAATCATTTCTGGCTTGGTTCTTCTTAGCGGTCTGGCCGGAAGCTTCCTGGCGATTCGCATTGCCATTAACCAAAATCTGGTTGTTGCGATCAGGAACGAGTAATTGCAAAAATCTCATATCATTTTCTAATACAAGAGTAGAATTTATATAGCCCATTTGGGCTATATAACATATTAATATATTTGCATAATTTAGCAGATACATTCTAAGATCTAATTCATTTTTTTATAATTTCCTTAGCGTATTCTAACTTGGCTTAAATCTCTTCTTCAAATTCTTGTTCTCACTCTTTGTTGCTATCTAATTACTTAACTAAAATTTCAATTTATGAAGCAGCTTTCTTTACTCATTTTATTCTTGTTTGTTTTAGATTTAACTTCTTACGGACAATCCAATACTCAGAGCAAAAAGTCTCTAAAATCAGCAAATTCAGAAGCTGCCGAGAAGCAAAAAATTATTCAGATTGAAGAAGATTTGCGGAAAGCAAAAGTTGAAAGCAATGTTAAGTTGATTGAAGAAATTCTTGCTGATAATTACAAAGGAATAAACCAGTATGGTGTCGAAACCGGGAAAGCAAGGGGTGTTTCCACCTGGGCTTTTAACAAGAATGTTAACCTTTCGCTGGATTCAGTTTCGGTAACACTCGTTGATGATAAATCAGCCATAGCGAAAGGTCTGCAAACAGAGAATGGCCTTCAGATGAGTTTTGAACGAAGCTATGAAAAACAGGATGGAAAGTGGCGTGTGATTTCCCAAAAGCAAAAAATGCTGGAATTCAAGGGAACCAAAGGCATTGGTAAATATCGGATTGTAGGCCATCTGACAGGAGCTGATAATATGGCGCTCAGTCTGATGACGACGAATGCAGCAAATGGAAGAATAACAAATCTGAATGCAGCAATTGCCAAAGAGGGGAATTTTACGATGGAAGGAGAACCTATGGAATATCCTCAGTTGGTCTTCCTTACAACTCCGGGGAAGAATGACCGGGTCTCCTTCTTTTTGGAAAATGCGGAAATCACTGTTACCGGCAACCTGGATTCACTGTCAAAAGCAAAAATCACTGGCTCGAAAACCCATGATGAGTATTTGATTGCCAGATCTTCGGAAGATGCCTTTAGGAGGGATTTTGAACGTTCTATGAATATGAAGGAAATGCAAGAGGCGAGGCAGAGCAAGGATACTGCCAAAATTAGTCAGGTCAGGAAAGGGATTGATGCTATGATGACAAAAATTTTTGCAACACAAATTGACTTTGTTAAGAGCCACCCTCAATCTTATGCGAATCCTATTATTCTTCAAGGGCTTTTCAATTTCATGAAGCTACCGGAATTTGAATCGCTCGTCAACTCCCTGGATCCTGATGTAGCCAGAACCACAGCTATAATATTCTTAAAAACCAGGATCAAGGAGCAGAAGGTCACTGAAATAGGACAAAAGGCACCCGATTTTACCTTGAACGATCAGAATGGCACACCGGTTTCGCTTTACTCAAAGCTTGGCTCCAAACTATTGTTGGTCGATTTCTGGGCAGCCTGGTGTGCTCCCTGCCGCGCCGAAAATCCAAATGTCGTAAAAGTTTACAACGAATTTAAAAGCAAGGGCTTTGACGTTTTCGGCGTATCTCTTGACCGAACCAAGGATGATTGGGTACAAGCCATCACAAAAGATAATCTTACCTGGACCCATGTGTCGGACCTGCTTTTCTGGAACAGCGCTGCTGCTAAATTATATGCAGTAAAGTCCATTCCTGCAAACTTCCTTCTCGATCAAAACGGAATTATTGTGGCAAGAAATATAAGGGGTGAAGAGCTTTACAACAAGGTGAAGGAGTTGATTGGTAGGAAGTGATGCTAAATTGAAATAAATTTACGTAAAAGGCCTGCGGATAAGGAATTCTGTCTCAATGTTACTTTTGCCCAGTTGGTGAAAGAATTACCCGTCATAGCTCCATTTATATCAAGTATTCCGCCGGCATTTTCGCATTCTTTCAAAAATCATCAGCAATTTATGGAATTGTAATTCCGATATCAATACTGCATTGTTTCAATTTTTCTAGAGCAGCATTCGAAATTTATAAAGACAAGAAAAACAGCCAAATGAGCTAATAGCGACATCCTATTCTTGTACTTGCTGACCGGAATCTCATCACCTACTATCAAAATCTTTAAGATCAATCACTTCTATTAGCAGTTACAATGTTGTTGGTGGTGTATGCAATGACATAATGTGAACTAGCGTTCAATCCAATTAAAAGAGCATGAAATTTTACACTTCCACTGCAAACATTCCCCTTGGTTATTGAGGTTTGTTATGAATTCTAAAAAATACCTCTTGTTGAAACTGAACCTTTTACTTTTTCCTTTGAAGTGAGGTTCTGATTTTGGTCTTCTGGTTAACAACCGAACAAGAGGCTGATTTTAATACTTCCTTGTCTTTCACATAAACATATTCAATGGTGTAATTATTAGACTTTTTGTCAACAACAACATATCTGTTTCCTGAAGCCTTATTTTCCCATGGCAGGGTTTTGACAATTTTGTAACTTACCCAAGCTCCATTCTCAGAGAAAGAAATATCAATTACTTTGGTGTAGTCAGACGAGCACTTCAGCATCACACTAAACTCTTTTGTCTCAAATGTAAGGTACTTTTGTGCTTGAGCTGATTGAGTAAAACAGATAAGAGTAAACAAGAATATCGCAATTGTAAGAAGTCTTTTCATTTTGTGAGATTTTGAGATTTATGATTTATGGAAATATAAAACAGCTTCGAAGATAATTCAAATTTTTCCTTTTTCAAAAATCAAATCAACTATCTGTTTGTAATGACCCCAACGATCATTACCAGTTTTGTGAATATGTTCATATTTCCCGAATTCCGGAGAAATTCTTTCCCGTGTATCCAGATAGCAATTCCAGACAAGTTGAATTGGTGCATTAATCCATTCATGACGGCCTTTAAAACACCAAGGTCTTAGCCTCCATTTAATAACTTGTTCAACAAGTTCAGCTTTCCACCTTTTATCATAAAGTTCTTTCTTTAATATTCTTATGGGGAAGTCGCCAACTTCCTTTTTGTATAAAATAAGTCTTTTACCCCAATTTGAAGTAATTCCAAATTTTAAAATTCCATTTATATCAAGTAAGTAAAAACAAGTCTCAACAGACCAATTCGTTTCTCTTGGCTCCATATTGTTAAAACTGTTTAAAAGTTCTGCTGGTTATTGCAGATTGGATTAATTGGATGAATTCTCTGCTCTGGTATACTCATGTTAAGTCAGCCCTGTAAATGTAGAGAAGTTATGTTAAATGAACTATTTAGACGTAAAACTTTAAAAGCACATTTTTCTGCGCCTGCAACTTCAAATATTTATGGCAAGATTTATTTTCTTCTAAAAACTCCATCACTCCCATGTTCCCAGCGGATATTGGAATGCTTGTCTGTGGAAAATATATCCATCTTTCCATTTTTATCTATGTCTTGCACTCTGAAATACTTTGCAATGTCATCATTGCTCTTTCTGATGTTTTCAGGGATATATTTCTGGGTAACATCTGTTAAGGTCTTTAATTTATCATCCAGCTTGTATAAATTCAATTTCCAACCTTTGTCAGAATCTGAAGCGTACAATATCTCGTAAATTTTATCATTATCAATATCGACAAAATCAAGATCCATAGCATATCCTGTGGTAATATCACCCGTTTTTGTGCAACTTGTTGCATCAAATCCTTTTCCGTTGCCCCAAAGAACCTCAATAGTGTGTATTTGATTTGTATAGTGGTTTACTCTGCTTATTACCAAATCTAAAAAGCCATCATTATTTATATCTATTAGTTCTGCATAGTCTATTGAGACTTCTCCAAAATAGTCTTCCTGAGTAAAATTGCCTTTCCCGTCATTCCACAGTATAAAATTTCTTATTCCGCCAAAAGCAATAATATCTAGATCTCCATCATTGTCAATATCGCCAGAACATCCAGCATAATAGAATCCTTTAACATTAGGCATTGGTTTCTTTTGAAACATATTATTTCTGTCGTTTAATAACAAATTACAATTCTGCCAGTATGATTCAAATGATTCTCCTGGAGGTGCATCTACTGCCCCCAAAGCAAAGACATCTGGAATGGAATCATTGTTGAAATCTCCAACTAAAAGTTTAGCTGCATATATTTGAGGTATTTTTATGTTTTGCTTTAAATACTCACCTCCCAAATTTCTATACAGTATTTGTGGATGAGCGTAATGCATCATACTGTCAATATCACCAGAAAAGATATCCTCTAATCCATCTCCATCATAATCTAATTGACATGCTTCGGCAACAAATAAGGTATTTGGCATTGCCATAACTCCAGGTGACTTATAAATATCTTTATAATCAATCCACTCATCATAATTTGACAATTCATAGGAAGGCCTTAGGTAATTCTTGTAAACCCTGTTCCTTTTGGCAGTTAATGTTTTGGATGCTGTGTTCGTTTTATTGGCCTTTGAGGTTGCATCAATGGCGATGCTATACGATTTGCTTATTCCAAACTTACCTAGTTGCATGACCACATTATTATTTGCTGTAGTCGTATCAAGTTTATACACAACCTGAATGTTATCCGTCTGGGTCATCTTCACAGAGTAGGTAATACCAGCAGGAGGAATTTTACTAAGCACTTTTATCGTGAAAGGCACCACGTCACTCTTGATATCCACAGAGGCAGTACCATTATACGGAGATACTTCAAAAACAATATTCTCCTCCTTGGTGACGGCAGTCATCTGGCTGCCATAGGTAGTTCCAACGCTGTTTGTGGCATATGCCCGAAAATAATAGGTCGCACCTGGTATCAGATTGGTCATTGAACTGGTAAAAGAACCAATCCCTGTGCCGTCACTGGTTTTACTATCAGCGATCGAAGGATTTTGATTGGTACTCCAACATACCCCACGTGCAATTACTGGTGATCCCCCATCGTTAGGGATAGTTCCACCACTGGAAGCAGTGGTGGTGGCTATATTCGACAAATCAGCAGTTGTGATAGTTGGGGCTAAGGCCAGGGTTTTGAAAGTAGATGCAGTGCTGTAGGCAACTCCAATGCTATTGGTGGCATAGGCAGTGAGATAATAAGTTGTTCCAGGGCTTAATCCGCCAAGCGAACTGGTAAAGCTTCCCAAACCACTGCCATTTGCCACATTACCATCAGAGGTGGTTGGTGTCTGGTTGGATGCGCTCCAGCAGATTCCTCTTGCAGTGGCAGAGGCATGTAAGCAGAAATTACAAATGCACAGAAAATGGAAAATTAGAGTGCACAGAA